>NZ_VNHM01000012.1 GCF_008124625.1 Desulfallas thermosapovorans DSM 6562 | reverse complement strand
ATAGCTGACGAGACCATAGGCACCAGCGGTGAGGAAATCATGTCCTTCCTGGAAGAGAAAGGACACCCCGCCCTGACTATGGATCCGCTAATGTAGCTACCGGGTAGCTGACTATCAGTGTTATCTAATCGAACTGGATGGACTCTTTTAAATAATTAGCCGGCAGGTTACCCCTGGTGTCACAGGTAATGATTAACAACCGGCAAACCCGGATTAATTTTACCGGCCCACCGGGTAACCTGCAGGTTTATATAAATTTTAAATCTTGGCATACTTTAGCCTCCCCCTGGCCGGTAAAAAACTCCCCCCGACCAGGGACTTTTTTTTGGTTTACAATAAAAAGGATCTCACTCCAGGTATTATTAATGCTATACTAAATAGACACAGGTATTTTTGTCACTACACGATAGTTGCTGTACCCGCAAGAATAGTTGTTTATCCAATAAGTTGTTGACTTTGGTAATTGAAAAAAGTACAATAGTGATAAATATCACATACATTGCAGGTGGATTCAAAATGCTAAATAAAGTGTGTATTGCGTACAAAGATCACCTTCGACTGACACTTCTGGTGGCCGGTGGAGAAGCTCGAATAACGTATATTTACTGGCTTAAAGTACCTTTATTTAAAATGGAGGATTATGAGAGTTTTGAGGGAAGATGGGTGGAAGGTAATGTTGAAAAACCCGTTATATTATTTAATGGTACACCCGAAGGTATACAAAAAATTGATATTGCGCGCTATGTCGAAGAAATAGAGATTATACACCAGCTCATCGGTGTATCCCGATCGGGCAAACTAAGCTGGCGCACGGTTTCAGAAGAAGAGTATAATGAATTTATGAAAAATCTTGATTACTGACGACTTCCCCCTCCATTGCCGGTGAGGGGGTTTTTTATGGTTGCATCTTTATGATAATTTATATATGTATCGTAAATTGAAGTGTTGGAGGGAAGGTAATGGTGGTGGGAGTATTGACTCTGGAATTGTTACTGGCCGGTTCGGATTCATTAAAGGACAAGAGAAAGGTGCTGAAAAGCTTGCTGGAAAGGTTGAAGCACCGTTTCAATGTATCGGTGGCGGAGGTTGGCCGGCAGGACAACCGGAGATATTCAACAGTGGGCATAAGCGCTGTCAGCGGTGATATAGCCCATATACAAAGTGTTCTGGACACAGTTGTACGCTTTATTGAGAACCATAATGGAGTGGAAGTTATCAGTATGGAAAGGGAATTGCTGTAAAAAGTGAAAAAGCTAGCCTTCCGGCATGGAAATTGGATTGGTATGCAAATTGCAATTATAGGTTTTTTAGTGGATGTAAAACTGTCGGGGGGCGAGCGCATGGATCCTGCGGCGGTGTCCTTGTATTTGTATTACCCTGAAACGACTGCCCAAAGCAGCAGCAATATGGCATTTTCTTTTACCGGCCTGGCGGGTCGGATAACCTATTGGCAATTTATAGATTTTTTTATGCAATTCGAAGATATGGGTGAAATCAACCCTAACTATACGGGACTGAAGAGGTTAAAGGATAACTTAATACTGTTGATGGTGGAGAATACCGGTATGCCGCTGGCCTTTTGCGTGTTCAGAGTGCATAAAGCGGATTTGGTGGAAATCGATATTATCGTGGTGCGCCGGGATTTAAGAAGATTGGGACTGGGACGTATGTTATACAGCCGCTTGGAACAATGTTTTCCTGATGATACCGTTTTTTTTGTGGAGAATACAACCTTTGCAGGCAGCAGGTTCTTAAAAAGTTGTGGTTTTTACAAAGACGTGGACTTTATTAAAGTGTTGAAAGCAGCGAACAGAGTGGTATCCATTGAAAAGAGGGATAGGAGGCAGCCGGGCGGGGTGTGTAAAGGGGAAAAAAAATAGAAATCCGCCTGGCAAGGCGGTTTTTTAATTGTTGGAAATATATTATAACAATTAGTAACTTTAGCGTAAATATACAGATAATAACTTACAGTGTAAAGAGTTTTAAGTGCATAAAAGTGCAATGCAATGGGATTGACCAGGGTGACAATGCCAAAGGTTATGATAAAGAATCATATCAAAGCAGGTTTACTGCATTGCCGTACCTGTTCTGAAAACGCATGCTTTCAAATAAAGCCACGTCGCTGACGGCGACATTTTGGCCGATACGCGCCATCAGTACGTTGGCGGGGTGTTCCAGGATATCAGGGTCATCGGTGGCGGTTCTTTTCATACCTACGCTGCCAAACAGGTTGCAAAGAACTTTTTGGTAGGCCCAAATATCAAGTTTGGTATTGCGGGTATCCCAGTGCCAGCACATTTCCATAGTGATTACAATATAATCTTCCATTACCGGGTTGGAAAAACCCGCTTTGAGAATGTTTTCGGCAATTTTACAACGGCGCCAGTCCGAGCTTATTTCAATGCCCCCCAGTTCCAAAACCCGGGGGTGTTTAATCCAGCGTGAACTTTCGTCGGGACGGTGGAAGGTGATATAACCCACTATTTCCTTTTCATGCCGGGCTATATAAATCATACCGTGGGGCATTCCGGTAATGGCGATCAGTGCTTTTTTTTGTTTTTCCGGTGGGCGAAAATTGGTTAGCTTGCTGTTCATGGTCAGATCAGCCAGGTATGAGCCCGGGCAGGGACCTTCTATGTATATTGTTCCCTTGGGGGTTTCGTGGATAACCTGTTGGAACATGCTATTACCTCCTTCCATGCCTTAGTATCACCGTGTAACTCTGGTCGACAACTGTTTAATTTATTATAAATGTTATTTAAACTTATTTGCAATACATGGAAATTAAGTGTCTCTATTAAAAATTTTCTGCTTTTTGCTAATAATCACTTAAACCCAATATTCATAAAAACGCAGTTCTAATTCCTTTAAGCTAATCTTGCGGGTGGAGATTTTATTTAATATTGTTGCAGCGGTATCCAGGGCATATACACTGACTCCGATACTCCTGGGATCAACATCATCCAGCTCGATTTCGTGACCGCCCAGTCCCGCTGAGCGTATTTTGCCCCACAGGCTGGGTAATATTATTCCCACATAAGGCCGGTCAACCGGCACAATAATAACCTCGTATACCTTTTTTCGCACACCGTCGAATTCAAACTCCATTTTCATCACCGGGTCAACCTTTGACTCGTAGTTGTCCCAATCGATGATATCTTCATATATCAACAGGCCGATACCGAAATGTCTTACCATACCCGCCATGGATAAAAACCGCCTTTCTGAAAAAAGTTTGTAGTCAGAGATATTTAACATGTTATCGTCTATTATTTCCCATTATACGTGGCTAATTTGAGGTAATCATTACCTTGATGCAGTTGCCTTCCTGTCTTTAAAGATGCAGTAGCTTTCTAAAATACTGTCCAGTTTCATTTCATGGGTAATCAGCGGGGTACCGGCCCGGGTGTTTCCTCCAGTGAAAGCCGGTTGTTTTTTTTAAAGAATAAAGCTTTCATTATGAGGCATCATTCCTTTCCTTATTCAATTGCCAATTACACATTTAATCAATTATATCAATGTGGGGGCTGCCGGGAAAGATCTTCAAGCAAATTAGCTCAAAAACAACCGCAACTAGTCAGGCTATATCATGGCGGTATTATTTTGTATAATATACATAGAACAGCACCTAAAAATATATCATTATGTTGGCTATGATAAATCTTTGCTGCTCGTTTTTCAGTGGTGATTGCAACGGTCCCAACTTGTATGCCAAGAAAGCGGGGTAATTATTAATGGTCCGGACGTCCAGTCAAAAGAGTTTGCATGCGCCGGAGGCTTATTCCGGTAAACGTTTCTTGCCGGGAACAGCGGGTTTTAAAAGGGCTTCGCTGGCGCTATTTATTGCCTCATTTCTTACCTTTGCCAATTTATATCTTACCCAGCCACTGTTGCCGTTGTTTGTTGATGAGTTCGGGATATCCCCCGCCGCGTCCAGCCTGTCAATCTCCCTGGCTATTTTCTCTTTGGGTGCTGCGCTGCTTTTTTGGGGTCCTGTATCCGATGCAGTGGGGCGTCGCCAGGTGATGTTCTGGACCATGGCGCTGGCGGTGGTGCCGGCGCTGGTGGCCCCTTTTGTCGAATCATTTAATCAGTTACTGGTAATGCGTGTGGCCCAGGGGCTGCTGCTGGCCGGCCTGCCTTCGGTGGCCATGGCTTATTTGGGTGAGGAATTTGATATCCGGGCACTGGGATTGGCCATGGGTCTGTATATCAGTGGCAATTCCATTGGTGGCATGAGCGGGCGTATCATCAGTGGTATTTTAGCCGATGCTTATTCCTGGCGTGCTTCTTTTCTGGTTATGGGTATTGTCGGCGTAGTGGGGACGGTACTGTTTTATTATTTACTGCCCCCGTCCACTCATTTTAAGCCCCGTCCTGCGGGACTGCATACTGCGATTACGTCCATGTGGTCGCATATGAAAAATACCACATTACTAAAAGCGTATGGTATTGCCTTTGTTTGTATGTTTTGCTTTGTTGGTATATTTAATTACATAGCTTTTCGTCTGAGCGGTCCCCCTTATTATCTTTCCACCGCCGCCATAGGTTGGTTATTTCTGACTTATCTTGCGGGCACGGTGAGCTCCACGCTGTCAGGTCGTTTTATCGACGTGGCCGGCAACCGGTTGGCCGTGGTGCTGGGGGTGCTGGTGGCTCTGGGCGGAGTGTTTACCTTGCTATTGCCGTCCCTTTGGACAATTGTCGCCGGCCTATTAATATTTTGCTTTGGCTTCTTTGCCGCACACGCCGCCGCCAGCGCCTGGGTGAATAAACACGCGGTTAAAGCCAAAGCCAGTGCAACGGGACTCTACCTGGTGTGTTATTATACAGGCGGCAGTTTCGGCAGTACCGGCCTGGGGTTTTTGTGGCACGACCATGGCTGGCCGGGGGTCACTGCAGGTCTTGTTATTGCACTGGCCGTGGCATTGCTGCTGGGGTTATCCCTGCGGGAGAAACAACACCGGTAATACAGCAGGTGCTTGCCTCGACGGAGGCAGGGTGCTTAAAAGGTCGAAGTGTTTGCCAAAGCAGGCATTACGGTATATGATCGAATTAACAACATTTGTATTAAAGTTTTATAAGCTTTTATCCCGTATGTACGAGCGGTAACGGAAATCCTCATGATTTTAACAAAACGAAATAAATCAAGCCAATTACATATTATTCCCTGAGGTGATGTGATAATATGTCCAACCAACCATCCAACTCCCGGCCTTTGGCGGTGCAGGGACGGCATACCGAATTTGCCGGGGACACCAAGTTTCGATTTTTGTGTCACGAAAAATTGACGTGTTTTAACCGATGCTGCCGGGATATCAATATTTTTCTTTCCCCCTATGATGTGCTGCGCATGAGCAGAAAACTGGGTCTTGACACGGGCGATTTTCTGCAGCGCTATACCACCAGGCTACAGCTCCGGGGGCAGCGGTTTCCTTTGGTGATCATTAAAATGCGGGAGGATGCCGGCCTGGCTTGTCCCTTTGTTACGGAGCGGGGCTGTTCGATTTATGATGAAAGGCCCTGGTCCTGCCGGATGGCCCCGGTGGAAATCCGGGGTGAAAACAGGTACGGGTTTGCCTTTGACAGCGATCACTGCCACGGCTTACTGGAGGACCGGGAGTGGACAGTGGGGGAATGGATGCGGAACCAGCGTAACGATAACTACGGTGAACTGGAGCGGGGATTCGACAAAATCCCCCAATTAATAAATTTTACCGGGATGCTGGCCCTTGACGAGCATATACGGGAAACCTTTTACATGACCTGTTACGACCTGGACAAATTCCGCCGTTATGTATTTGAAGGGAGCTTTCTAACCGCCTTCGGGGTGGACGGGGATACGGCCAGGAAGATTAAAAACGACGATCTGGCACTGCTGCAGTTCGGCTTCCGCTGGCTGGCCCGGGATTTTGACCTGCGCAAATCGATGGAAATTAGGGATGAAGTCTTGGGGAGTTAACACCGGCTTTCATAAATAAAAAGATGTAGTTATGCTTTTTAAACCATATCGGAAAAAGTCTTATATATTATGATATACTAACGATACCTTACAAAATTGGTAGTATATTTGGGAGAGTGATTGGTGATGACGGTACCAAGTGGTGTCGTGGAGGTCAGAGGTTTTTCTTTTCTTAAAGAAATTTTTGATCAGCGTGGCTGGCCCTTTCCCGTGCAAGTGCCCCTTGATGGTAATTGTACTGCCGAAGAGTTGGCTCGGCGCATGGAACTTCCCCGGGAGAAAATAGAGGGAGTTTTTATCAACGGCCTGGCCGGGCCGCTGAATCGTACAGTGCACCCCGGTGATCGGGTGGCCTTTGTACCACCGGGAACCCCCGGTCCATACCGGGTTATTTTGGGTTTGGTCAAACCGCCCGAAAATCAACAAGACCAGAATAATGACAAATAATTTGCTATGACAAAGTGTACCGCAAATTTTATTCCTGCGGCGTGTAATTAATCGCCGACAGGTTTTTTTGTGGGTTAAGTTGTCTATAATTGTTGTACAATATGGCTATAAAGGGTCTCTTTATAAAAAATATACTTTTATCATCGCAAAGAGTGTCGCTGGGTGCAAGGAGCTTACTGCACCGGCTTACTATTTTAGTGCTGCATTGGGGTGAATGTGTAGTGGTTATGCCTCAATAAGAAAGGAGCTTTAAAAAATGGCCAAAAATATCGAGAAGATAAAAACAGCTTTACTAAACGCTGCCAAGGACGGTAAATTAAGCTGTACCGCAGCCAGAAAACTGGCCGAAGAATTGGGCGTTGCTCCCCGGGAAATCGGTCAGATGGCGGATGAATTGAAAATAAAAATTTACGGCTGCGAACTGGGCTGCTTCTAGTCCGGCTAGTTTTAATAATGTGACGCCGCTTTAGTAAGACAAGCGTTGGGAGGAAAATTTAATGGGTGAACTGTTTCAAGTCCGGACGGTGCGGGATGCTCGGGAATTGTTGAGAAAACATATTACTGCGACCTTACCGGTTGAGCAAGTCCCGCTTCTTGAGGCACTGGGCCGCCGGCTAGCCCGGGACCTGTCGGCTATGGACGCGGTACCGGGTTTTGACCGCTCTACCATGGACGGCTTTGCCGTGCGAGCCCGGGATACCTTTGGGGCAACAGAGAGCTTGCCTGCTTACCTTAATGTAACCGGTGAAGTGTTGATGGGCCGGAATACCACGGCTGCGGGAAAGTTGAATGCGGGCCAGGCCTGGCGCATACCCACCGGGGGGATGCTGCCGTCCGGGGCGGATGCGGTGGTGATGGTGGAATACACCGAGGAACTGGATGAGCGGACTATAGGGGTGACCAGGCCGGTGGCGCCGGGGGACCATATTGTGCGCGCCGGCGAAGATATAGCCCCTGGGGACGGGGTGCTGTCCCGGGGTCACGTGCTCAGGCCCCAGGATTTGGGGCTCTTGGCGGCGGTTGGACTATCCGGTGTGCCGGTGTTTGAACCGGTACGGGTAGGTATCATATCCACCGGCGATGAGCTGGTGGAAACCCTGGAGCAGCCCGGACCGGGCCAGGTACGGGATATTAATTCCTACGCCTTATACGGCCAGGCGGCGGCTGCCGGAGCCCGCCCTCGCATTTATGGCATCGTGCGGGATGACTTTGCATCTCTACTGGACAAACTCCGGCAGGCGCTGGTGGAATGTGATCTTGTGCTGCTTTCGGGCGGCAGCTCGGTAGGTATCAGGGACGTGGCCGCCCGGGCGCTGGATACCCTGGGAGCGCCGGGGGTGCTGTTCCATGGCATTTCCATCAAGCCCGGTAAACCCACGGTGGGGGCTGTGGTGGATGGTAAGCCAGTATTCGGGCTGCCTGGCCACCCGGTATCCGCCATGGTGGTCTTTGATTTACTTGTCACGCCCCTGTTGAGATACGGCGATTACCCCGACGATCCGCTGGAGTTTCCCGTACGCGCCAGGATGACCCGTAATATGCGTTCGGCTGCCGGTCGGGAGGATTATTTACGGGTCAGGCTGTACCGGGA
Source organism: Desulfallas thermosapovorans DSM 6562 (assembly GCF_008124625.1). Taxonomy (NCBI): domain Bacteria; kingdom Bacillati; phylum Bacillota; class Clostridia; order Eubacteriales; family Desulfallaceae; genus Desulfallas; species Desulfallas thermosapovorans. Next base: position 90,288 of record NZ_VNHM01000012.1, on the reverse strand, counting down.
AAACGGGATAATTTTCGCTGATCCCGTGCTGGGTAAATCAGGGCTCATCAGCACTATGGTGCGAGCCAGCGGCCTGGCCCGCATTCCCGCCGAAAAAGAAGGGGTTGAGGCCGGTGAGTACATCGAGGTCAAGCTGTTTTAAGGGGTCAGGCTTAAACTTTATTAAACTAATACTGGCGTAATTTATAGCTCAGCGAAATTTGCCTGCGGGGCTCCTGTCGTTTTGTTGCGGTGGCGATATGAAAATAGCCTGAATGTTTATGTTGCTAACACAACAACAATAATTACAGCCGGATTTACCGTGGTGACGGGTGTTGAAGTTAATAGCCTGAAAGAAATTATTTCATGAAGTTTTGTGCTCTGGAAAGGGATGTATATAAGGTTGTAAGTTTATACGTGAAACTAGTGAGGTAATGGTCCAATGTAATTAACTATATTGGCGAACGGAGTGAAATTATGAAAAGGGATGTTTATCTGGAGGACAAGCCGCTGGAAGAGGCGCAGCAAGAATATCTTGCCCACCTGGCCGGGGTTGGAGCCCTTGCCCCGGGGCCCAGTGAAGTGATTGCAGTGGAAGAAGGGGCGGGCCGGGTGACCGCGGCTCCTGTGTACGCCCGGACTTCTTCGCCCCACTATCACGCGGCGGCGATGGACGGGGTTGCGGTACGGGCTGCGGATACCTTTGGCGCGTCGGACGCCACGCCTAAAAAACTAACCCTGGGCGCCCCGGCGGCCGTGGTGGATACCGGGGATCCCCTGCCGCCCGAATGTGATGCTGTCATTATGATTGAGGATGTGCATTTTATAGACGAAAACGTATTTGAAATAACCGCCGGGGCGGTGCCCTGGCAGCATGTACGGGTAATCGGCGAGGATGTGGTGGCTACGGAAATGATCGTGCCCGCCAATCACCGGCTGCGTCCTGTTGACCTGGGGGGTATACTGGCCGGTGGGTTGACGGAAATTGCCGTGCATCCCCGGCCGAAGGTGGCGCTTTTACCCACGGGTACTGAACTGGTACAGCCCGGTGTACCCCTAAAGCCAGGCGACATCATTGAATACAACACCCGGGTACTTGGGGCCATGGTGGCTGAATGGGGTGGCTCCCCCCAGCGCAGGGAAATTACCGTAGACGATTACCAGGCCCTTAAAGAGCGGCTGGAGGAAGCGGTTGCGGAATGTGACGTGGTGCTGATTAACGCCGGCTCTTCGGCGGGCCGGGAGGATTATACCGCAGAGCTTATAGGCGAGTTGGGACGTGTGCTCACCCATGGTGTGGCCATTAAGCCCGGTAAGCCGGTGGTGCTTGGGGAGGTGGCGGGCAAGCCCGTGATTGGTGTACCCGGTTACTCGGTATCAGCGGTGCTGGCGGCCGAGTTGTTTGTTAAGCCCATCATCTACAGTAAATTGGGCGCAGTACCGCCCGTCCGGGAGAAAACCAATGCCATAGTATCCCGGAAAATAGTATCGCCCATGGGCACCGAAGAATTCGTCCGGGTTAAACTGGGGCAGGTGGGTGATAAAATTATCGCCACCGCCATATCCCGGGGGGCCGGTGTGATTATGTCCATGGTGAGGGCCGACGGCATATTGCGGGTACCCAGGCTTTCCGAAGGCTATAACGCCGGGGAGTCTGTGACGGTGGAATTAATGCGCCCGCTGGCCGAAGTGCGGGAAACAACGGTGATTATCGGTAGCCATGACATAGCTCTGGACGTGCTGGCCAATCACCTGCGTCAAAAATATCCATTTGCCACCCTTTCATCGGCCCATGTGGGCAGCCTGGGTGGTTTGAGCGCCTTGAAGCGGGGTGAGGCCCACTGTGCCGGTACCCATCTGCTGGACGAGGAAACCGGGGATTATAATGTATCTTATATTAAACGGCTGTTGGCGGACCAACCGGTGGTGCTGGTCAACCTGGTATACCGGGAGCAGGGGTTAATCGTGGCACCGGGCAATCCCCACGGTATTCGTGGAGTGGAGGATCTGGCGGCCCGGGGTCTATCTTACATTAACCGGCAACGGGGTGCGGGAACGCGTATTTTATTTGACTTTAAACTCAAAGAGCGGGGCATTGACCCGGATGACATCAAGGGTTACGAGCGTGAAGAATACACCCACATGGCTGTGGCCGCAGCGGTGGCCTCGGGATCAGCCGATGCCGGTATGGGCATCCGGGCAGCTGCCAAGGCCCTGGGACTGGACTTTGTGCCCGTGGTGGAGGAACGTTATGATTTATGTATTCCGGGCATTTATTACGATACACCTTATATAAAACGCCTGTTGGAGATTATGATTGAACCGGCCTTTCAGAAGGAAGTCCAGGGGTTGGGCGGCTACGACCTGCGGGACTGCGGTAAAATCATGTACGACAGCCGGGGTTGATTCCGGTGCCGCCGGTTTCGTGCAACCACCTCCGGTGCCACCAGTTTCGGTGCGGCTGCCCGGTGCCGCCAGCCCCGGTGCCGGGTGTTGAAAGATTGAAAGGTTAGAGATGGACACCCGGGGTTTCCTGGCTTAAGAGTTACTGGCTTTCTAAACGATTCGCTCGCCCCGGGTGTAAATATTCATTCGGTTGCCTCTAGCAAAGCCCACTACTGTAACATCCAGCTGGTTGGCCAGCTCCAGTGCCAGGTCGGTGGGGGCGGAGCGGGATACAATCACGGGTACACCCAGGCGGGCGGATTTAACAAGTATTTCCGAAGAAATTCGTCCGGAAAAAAGAAGCATTTTATCCCGGGTGGCTACACCTCCCAGCAGGCACCATCCTGTGACTTTATCCAGCGCATTGTGGCGGCCTACATCTTCAAAAAAACAAAGAATTTGTTTACCATCGCTGAGGGCGGCCCCGTGTACGCCCCCGGTACTGGCAAACAATGCAGAGCGGTGCTCCACTTGCTCCCGGAGGGAGGCAATGGCGGAAGTGGAAATGCGCAGCTCGGACGTTACAGGGACAATGCCGGTATCGTTGACAAAGTAAAAGGAAGCCCGCCCCCGGCCGCAGCAGGAGGCCACATGGCGTTTCAAAAAATTCTTTTCGGCCTGTACCTGGCGATGGGTTTCCACCCAGGCCAGGCCGTCCTGTTCATTAAATGAGAAACTGGCTACGTCTGCAGCGCTGGCAATCATGCCTTCGGCGTAAAGGAACCCGTAGCACAGTTCCTGCAAATCCATGGGGGAGCAGATTAGTGTTACCAATTCTGTGTTATTCAAGTAGAGGGTTATGGCTGTTTCCCGGACAACTACATCCTCTGTGCGCGTACGGGCGGGGCCGGCTACTTTTTCAAGCATTACAGGTACCTGGCCAGTCAAAAATCATCCCTCCAAAGTAGCTTAGTATTCCAATTGTACACTTTTATTGAAAAAAAACGCAATATTTATTCCAAAAATACTTACTTTAAACAAAATCAAATGGCGGTAAAAATGCGGCAAAAGCTGCACAAGTACATAAGGGCACGCTAAACACCGGTAAGGGGGTTTGAAAAATGTTCAATGTAGCTATTTTAACCATGAGTGACAAGGGGGCCAGGGGTGAGCGCGAGGACCGCAGCGCCGGGGTGATAAGGGAATTGATGGCGCAGCAGGGTTGGACGGTGGCCGGGTACCGGGTTATCCCTGACGATTATGATACCATTGTGGAATCATTAATTGATTTGGTTGACCGCGGTCAACACGATCTAATTTTAACTACGGGGGGCACAGGTTTCGGCCCGCGGGACAATACCCCCGAGGCTACGCGGGCGGTAATCCACCGGGAGGCTCCGGGGTTGGCCGAGGCCATGCGCCTGGAAAGTTTAAAGAAAACCAACCGGGCCATGCTGTCCCGGGCGGTGGCCGGTATCAGGCACCGTACCCTGATTATTAATTTGCCCGGCAGTCCCAAAGGGGTGCGGGAGTGCTTGGAAGCCGTTCTGCCCGCGCTGCCTCACGGCCTGGAAATACTCACGGGACGGGCTGTAGAGTGCGGAAAACCCTGATTTAAATATGGCAAACCGAGGTATAATATGGCTGTCCTGGTAGAACAAGGACAATTATAAATTTTTTAGAATTACCGTATAAAACCAAAAAATAGTGGGAAAATATTGCTAGGACATATTTTTAAAGCATTGCCTGGCGCCACAGCGAAAAATAAGGTTAAACTAAACTACGGCACCAATAACAATATAGAAGGAGAAAGCCTGAGCAATATTAAATAAATTGTCCTTTTTATAAAAAATAAGGGTAATTTCTTGTTAAAAAATACTTGCTTTTGGCTGGCTCGTTCTATATTATATTACTTGGGTATTAGCACTCGGTTTAAATGAGTGCTAACAATAAATAAAACCACTCAAAACCTTAACAAATATTCTAAGGAGGGGTTTTTGTGATTAGACCATTAGGCGATCGGGTAGTTGTCAAGCCTCTGCCCAGCGAAGAAGTAACTAAAAGCGGTATTGTGCTGCCGGATACGGCCAAGGAAAAGCCACAGCAAGGTGAAGTAGTGGCCGTGGGTTCCGGTCGTTTGCTGGATAACGGGCAGCGGGTGGCCATCGATCTCAAAGCCGGTGACAAGGTGTTATTCTCCAAGTATGCCGGCAATGAGATCAAAATGGATGGTGTCGAATACCTGATTTTACGGGAAATGGATATTCTTGGCGTAATTGAGTAGTTTTAAAGATTTTTACATGATGATATATACCCATTGGAGGAGGTAAGTTAAAGTGGCAGGTAAAGAAATTATTTTCCGCGAAGATGCCCGCAAAGCACTGGAAAGGGGCGTAAACGCGCTGGCTGAAGCGGTTAAGGTTACTCTGGGTCCCAAAGGCCGTAATGTAGTTTTGGAGAAAAAATTCGGTTCTCCCATGATTACCAACGATGGTGTAACCATTGCCAGGGAAATTGAACTGGAAGATCCCTTTGAGAATATGGGTGCTCAGCTGGTTAAGGAAGTGGCTACCAAGACCAACGACGTGGCCGGTGACGGTACCACCACTGCCACCCTGCTGGCCCAGGCTCTGGTACGGGAAGGTCTGAAAAACGTAGCTGCCGGTGCCAACCCCATGATAATCAAGCGGGGTATTGAAAAGGCCGTTGAAAAAACTGTGGATGCCATTAAAGGTACCGCTAAAACTGTGGAAAGCAAAGCTGCCATTGCCCAGGTGGCATCAATTTCCGCCAACGATGATTCCATCGGCAACCTGATTGCAGACGCGATGGAAAAGGTGGGCAAAGACGGTGTAATCACAGTTGAAGAGTCCAAGGGTATCGGTACCACTTTGGAAGTTGTGGAAGGTATGAACTTCGACCGGGGTTACATATCCCCGTACATGATTACCGACACCGATAAAATGGAAGCCAACCTGGACGATCCCTATATCCTAATCACCGACCGTAAGATTTCTGCGGTGGCTGATATCCTTCCGGTACTGGAAAAAGTGGTGCAGTCCGGTAAAGCTTTGCTCATCATTGCCGAGGACGTTGAAGGAGAAGCCCTGGCAACTTTAGTACTGAACAAACTGCGCGGTACTTTCACTTGCGTAGCCGTGAAAGCCCCCGGCTTTGGCGATCGCCGCAAGGCCATGCTGGATGATATCGCCATTCTTACCGGTGGTACCAAGATATCTGAAGAAGTGGGATTAAAGCTGGATAAAGCCGATATCTCCATGCTGGGCCGTGCTTCAAAGGTACGCGTTAAGAAAGAAGAAACCATTATCGTGGGTGGTGCCGGCAAGGCCGAAGATATTACCGCCCGGGTGTCCCAGATTAAGAAACAAATTGAAGAAACCACTTCCGACTTTGACCGGGAGAAACTGCAAGAGCGCCTGGCCAAACTGGCCGGTGGTGTGGCCGTCATCCAGGTGGGTGCCGCCACCGAAACCGAAATGAAGGAGAAGAAGCTGCGCATTGAGGATGCCCTGAACGCTACTCGCGCTGCTGTGGAGGAAGGCATTGTTTCCGGCGGTGGCGTGGCTTACGTGCAGGCTATTAATGAGCTGAACGATCTGACTTCTGATACCATGGACGAAAAAGTGGGTGTGGACATTGTCCGCCGGGCCCTGGAAGAGCCTCTGCGCCAGATTGCCAATAACGCTGGTATGGAAGGTTCCGTTGTTGTGGAAAAAGTTCGGGCTGCCGAGCCCGGCGTGGGCTTCAACGCCCTCACCGGTGAATATGTGAATATGATTGACTCCGGTATCGTTGACCCGGCCAAAGTAACCCGCTCTGCACTGCAAAACGCAGCCAGCATTGCCTCTATGATTTTGACCACCGAGACACTGGTGGCGGAAAAGCCCGAAGAAAACAAGGGCGGCATGCCTCCGGGAATGGGCGGCATGGGCGGAATGGGCGGAATGATGTAATAAATACGAAAGACCCCTGTTTTTACGGGGGTCTTTTTTTGTGTAGCTAAACAAGCCGCCATGGCATACCTGGCGTTTGCGCCCTTAATTGACAAGCGCCGCCGGTGATGATAAAGTTAAATAGTATCTGTAAAATTAAGGTTGTGGATGTGATTATGATGCCGTTTGCCCATGATATCAAACATTTAATCGGTAACACACCCCTTTACGAACTGAGGCGCTTTGGCGGCGGGTTACCCGGCCGGATACTGGCCAAACTGGAATATTTTAATCCCGGCGGCAGCATTAAAGACAGGGTGGCGCTGGCCATGATTGAACAGGCGGAAAAGAAGGGCATGCTGGGTGACGATAAGGGTAACGTGGTAATCGAACCCACCAGCGGTAATACCGGTATCGGCTTGGCCATGGTTTGCACCGCCCGGGGCTACCGCTGTATCCTCTGCATGCCGGAAACCATGAGCGTGGAGCGACAAAAACTGCTCCGGGCGCTGGGGGCCGAGGTGGTACTTACCCCTGGGGCAGCGGGTATGTCCGGTGCTATTGCCCGGGCCGCCGAACTGGTGGAACAAATCCCCGGCTCATTCATGCCTGCCCAGTTTGATAACCCGGCCAATCCCGAAGCGCACCGGGCCACCACGGCAGAGGAAATCTGGCGGGATACCGCCGGGCATGTGGATGTGCTGGTGTCAGCGGTGGGTACCGGTGGTACTATAACGGGTATCGGAGAAACATTGAAGCAAAGAAACCCCGCCCTCAAGGTGGTGGCGGTGGAGCCCGCCGAATCGCCCGTGCTGTCCGGCGGTAAACCCGGGCCCCATAAGATCCAGGGTATCGGGGCGGGTTTTGTGCCCCGGGTACTTAATGTGGGCATACTGGATGAAATTATCAAAGTGACAGGTGATGAGGCCATGGAGGCCGCTCGCAGCCTGGGCCGGGAAGAGGGGCTGCTGGTGGGCATTTCCTCGGGTGCGGCGGCTTGGGCGGCCCGGCAATTGGCGGGGCGGGAACAGAACCGGGGCCGCACCGTGGTGGTTATTTTTCCGGATACCGGTGAGCGGTACTTATCCACGGAGCTTTTTTCGCCAGAGGGCAATTAAGGGTTATTGACATTGTGGTTACGGGGTTTGGAGTGTAAATGAATTATAGCGTCGGGAGAGGAAAAACCGTTCAATTAATGCCGCACCGGGGAAGTGAATACATAGTAATGTCGCAACCGCTCATAAATCCTTACCTGGCAGTATTGCTGGGTGTACTGGCCTCAGCTTTTTCCTCCATATTCACCAAGGCGGCCGAGGCACCGCCGCTGGTTATTGCCCTGTACCGGATGACCTTTACCGTGCTGATGCTGGCACCGGTAACGCTGGTTACAGGGCGGCATGAACTGCAGCGGCTGGCCCGGCGGGATATTTTGCTGGCCTGTGGGGCTGGTATAATGCTCGCCCTGCATTTTGCCGTGTGGGTAACCTCGCTGGAGTATACTTCCATAGCCAGTTCCACCGTACTGGTGACCATGCAGCCCCTTTTTGTTATCACAGGAGGTTATTTGTTTTATAAAGAAAAAATATCCCGCCGGGGGTTGCTGGGTGCTGCCCTGGCGTTGTCCGGCAGTATGGTGGTGGGAATCAGTGATTTTCAAGTGGGAGGGCAAGCCCTGTGGGGTGATTTGCTGGCCTTTCTAGGGGCAATTTTCGTGGCGGGTTATATGTTGATAGGCCGGGGACTGAGGGAGCGCCTATCGCTGCTGCCATATATATTTGTAGTTTTCGGGTCCGCCGCTGTTACCCTGTTTGTGGCGGTGCTGTTATTTAGACTGCCATTGACTCCCTATCCACCCGCCACCTGGTTGATGTTTGTACTGCTGGCTGTGGTGCCCACCATAATGGGGCATACTGTATTTAACTGGGCGCTGCGCTATGTCAAGGCGGCGGTGGTATCGGTTAGCATACTCGGCGAGCCGGTGGGAGCCACTATACTGGCTTATTTTATCTTTAGCCAGGTACCCACCGGGCTGCAGGTGGCTGGTGGGCTGATAATTATAACCGGTCTGGTGATATTCATTAAATCAACCGCCCAATCTGAAAAATAGTTTTGCATAGTAAAGGCGGCGTTATGATTGGTATATGCAAATAAGATAGTTAGTTTAAAAAAGTTTAAGCCTGACCCCTGGGGGAGAAAAATTAGATGGCCAGGAATTTATTAAACAAACAAACAGTGCTGCAGGGTGCCTTGACCCTCACCGCTGCATGGCTGATCATTAGAATACTGGGCGCCGTATACCGCATTCCCCTGGGCCGGCTTTTGGGGGACGAGGGACTGGGTATCTATGCCGTGCCCAACCAGATTTACCTGCTGTTTTTTACCCTTTCGTCGGCGGGCATACCGGTGGCCGTGGCCAGTGTAGTTTCGGAAAAAATGGCCCGGGGCCATTTCCGGGATGCGCTGCGTACCTTCAGAGTGGCCCGGTTTGCCATGCTGGTGCTGGGCGGCACTTTTTCTTTATTGCTTTTCTTCGGTGCAGGCTGGTTGATTGAGGCTGGTTTGGTGCGCATACCCGAGGCATACCTGGGCATGCGGGCCATTGCCCCGGTGATATTCTTTGCTGCCGTCACCGCCGCTTACCGGGGCCTGTTTCAAGGGCTGCAAAATATGCGGGCGGTAGCTTACTCGCAACTGGCCGACCAGGTGATGCTGGTGGGGGCCACATTATTGTTCAGCTACCTTCTGTTGCCCCGGGGTTTGTCCATCGCCGCTGCCGGGGCCAATCTGGGTGCTGTTCCCGGGGCGGTGGGGGCCACGCTGATGCTGGTTTTTATTTATCGCCAGCAGCGCCGGGATATGCTGGAACTGGCCGCGCAGGATTTTTCCATGGCCAGGGAGGGAACCCTGTCCCTGCTTAGACGGATCTTCAGCGTGGCGATACCGGTATCATTTGCTGCGGTGGCTATGTCCGTTACCCACCTGATCGACCAGTGGCTGATTATTGACCGGCTGCAGCTGGCCGGTTTAAGTCACCAGCAGTCCGTTGCCCTGTTCGGGCAGTTTAACCAGATGGCCATGGCCTTTGTCAATATATCCATCGCCCTGGCCGTTTCACTGGGGGCCAGTTTGGTGCCCGCTGTGTCGGAATCCTTTGCCAAACAAGATATGGACCGTATCCGTTACCAACTGGGGCAGTCGCTGCGGCTGGCCGTGTTGTTTGCCCTGCCCGCTGCGGCCGGCCTGTACCTGCTGGCCCCCCAATTGACCCAGTTGCTGTTTGCCGAAGTGGAAGCCGGGGTACCTCTGGCCGCCCTGTCCGCCGTGGTGGTATTTTGGTCGGTACACCTGGTTACGGCTGGGGCGCTGCAGGGCATGGGTAAAGCCATAGTACCCGTGCGCAACCTGGTATGCGGAATTATATTTAAAATCGCCATTACTTACTATCTAACCCCCACCCTTGGTATCCGGGCCGCTGCTTACGGCACCGTGGTTATCTTTTTAATTGCTTCGCTGCTTAATATGGTGGCGATGTCGCGCCTAGCCGGCATGCGTTTTAACCTCTGGGATATGCTGTCCCGGTCCGTACCCGCTACACTGGTAATGTCCGCCGGGGTGCTGGCCGTCTATAAGGTGGCCCAACTGGAAATGGGGGGTAATACGCTGCCCACCCTGCTGGCCGTGGCGGCCGGAATGGTTATTTATCCGGTGGCTCTTCTGGTGTTGGGCGGTGTGCGGGCCGAAGATGTGCGCCGCCTACCCGGCGGTGGACGGGTAGCAGCTTTTCTGGAAAGGATAGGGCGGGGTTAGCGGTGCAATATGGCCTCAACCAAACGCCGCAGTTCGCCAAGGCCCTTTATTTCCCGCGTGTGGCCCGGGTAGCCCGGGCCAGCGTTATTTTCGCTGTCAGCCCCGTCACCGGTCATTAAAAAGGCATAGCTGCTTTCCTCAAACATCTCTATATCGCCGGGACTGTCACCCACTGTCATAACCTGCTCGCTCTTTACCACGTACTGGTGCATCAATCTGGTAAGATAATCCCTTTTGGTAATACCTGGCTCATCCGTAGATACATTGATGATGGCCCGGCCGGTAAACAGCCCGTTCCGGGTTTCCAAATCGTTGGCCACAAAGTAGTCCAGTTGGTGCCCGCTGTTAATCCTGGCCGCCAGCATGGTAAGCCCGGTGGAAATAATTGCCACCGGTACCCGGTGGCTTTTAAGGGTGACAAGCAGCTCACGAACCCCGGGGCGCAGAGGTATGCCGTCAATCAGTTCCTTTACCCTCGCGACGGGCAGGCCGGCCCAGTCCCGGGCATCCAACTGGCAGAAGGTATAGTAGTTTATTTTGCCCTCTAAAAATAATTGCTGGTACCGCTCGGCCTTTTGATTCCATAAATGCAGTTTACGGTGGACGTACTCCCAACTGCTTCGCTCCAGGGTTAAAGTACCGTCCATGTCGAATACAGCCAGTTTAATCAAGATAAGCCTCCTTTGGCTATTTTTAAGTGTACTGGTGCGCAATGTCTTTTGCGCAGTAATTATTATAGCCTGTCCGCTACTTATTGTACACAGACAGGCTAAACAGAAAAACAATATGCTTATAGATTTTGCATGCTAAGCATTGGGTTTCCTAAAGGGTATTACTTTGCCGCCGTTGGTACGCTTTGGTGCCTTTTGTTGTTGGCAGGATTGACAGCCACCGCCGCAGCCGGATTTAAAACCGGCAAACACTTTGCGCCAGGATACCTGCCATTTGCCCTCCACCTGTTCTATCCGGGTTTCCACCTCATATTGAGGACCATTGGGGTTACTGGCTAACCTGGACTCGGTTGTGGCAACAATATTGGCGGTTTTTATAGCCTTTTCTTCATTATCAAACAAAGTCTGTAATGTTACCCATTCCATTATGAATCGCTCCCTTGGTAAAACATTTTCTATAATGATCATAATACATTACTATAAAAGACTTCAATGGCAATATGAGCATAGTTCCAATATTTATAAAGTGATCAAAACCAGTAACTTAAAACCAGCCCCGCAGCTAATAACAGTCCAAAGGCGGTATTGGTTTGGGCGGTGGCCTGCATAGCCGGCATCATTTCCACCGGACGGGTCTTGCCATGGAAGCCGCGGACGGCCTGCCGTGCTTTAGGAATACTGGCCAGACTCAGCAAGGCCCAGGGAGAAACAATTCCCATCAGCACCAGGCCAGTAACCCAGAGATAGGAAAAGGTAAACAATACCGCCAGAAGATTAATTGCATTGCTCCTACCCATCAATATTGGCAAGGTCCGGCGGTTTTTGGCCCGGTCACCGTCAAGATCCCGGATATTATTGGACAGCAAAATACCCCCGATGAGCACGGTAATGGGCACTGACACCAGTACACTCTCCAAACTTACCGAGCCGGTCTGGATAAAGAAGGAAATAAGAATAATGGTGGTGCCCATTAACACCCCGGATAACAATTCCCCCAGCGGGGTGTAGGCAATGGGCCAGGGACCGCCCGTATAAAGATAGCCGGCCGCCATGCAGCCAAGGCCCACCAGGGCTAGCCACCAGCTGCTTGCGGCGCAAATGTAGACCCCGGCGACAACAGCCAGGGCATAAAAGGATATGGCTATGCGCAGTACAGTGGATGGCGGAACCCCGTCACGAACGATGGTACCGCCTATGCCCACCGATTCGGGGGTATCCAGCCCCTTTACATAATCATAGTATTCATTAAACATATTGGTGGCCGCCTGGATAATAAGTGACGCCAACAGCATGACCAAAAACAGTGGAACATTAACTTGTCCCGCGTGAAGGGCCAGTGCGGTACCAACTGATACGGGAACAAAGGCGGCTGTTAAGGTATGGGGCCGCAGCAGCCTCCACCATACTCGCCAGTTTGTTTTTTTGCGCTGCTTGATCATCTGCTTCACCGTCCGGTCGAAGGGTATGAACAAAAACGTTCATCGGCATGGTGCCGGTCACTGTTGTCTATTTTCCCTTTCATCCACCCGATACTGCAATTATCCCTGTGGTCAAAGGGGGGAGCAAAGGGTTTGATGTCTAAAAGAGGTGTCCCGTCAACAACATCCACTTCACTGATGTGCAAAATATTGCCCTCAATGCTCTCCAGGCGCACCACCGATAGCCCGATGGGGTTGGGGCGTTTGGGTGCCCTTGTGGCAAATACACCGTGCTCCACGTCTTCCAAAAAGGGTTTAACAGTTAAGGACCAACCCCGGGACAAATGGAAATGGTAAATAAGTATAAGATGCGAAAAACCGTCCAAATCCCGCAAACCCGGCACATAATCAGGGTTCAGGTCGATATATCCTTTGGCCTTCCCGGCCAGTGCAGCCTGGATGGGAGTGCCCCGGGGAGTTTTATGGTCACTGTGGATAGTTCCAATGGGTTGGTATTGTATCACCATGACTTGGCCTCCGTTTAAATTTTATTTAATTATAACATCATTGCTATTGACTAACCCGGAGATAAGCGGTAAAGATTAAATTTATCCTTCTATAAAGCTCTTATATGAAGCTGGTTTTACCACCCGGCCCTTACAGGTTCGGTTACAGGGTAGCTGTGCATTTTCCCAGCATGTCTATAAGGCCCTGTGGGTCAATGATTAAATACAGGGCGGCCAGTATAAGGGGTTGGTGAACAAGGTAAATAACCAGGGTATGCCGCCCAACTACAGTAAGGGGAAGGAAATATTTGCCCAAATCCCCGGTGAGACTCTTCCTTTGTTGGTACACCAGCTTACTTATGGCTATGCCCAGCAAAAATACCCCTAACCACGGAATCAGCGGGAAGTAATCCACGGAGGAAAAGCTTGGTCCCCAAAAGCCCAGCGGCACCAACCAGTTTTGGCTGACCGGTATTTGGGCGGTGAATTCTCCGGCAACAATAACAGCGGCACCGCCGGCGACCAGTATATAAGGGGGGAGGTTTTTGAAAACCGGGTAAAGTAACAGGCAAGTGCCTAAAAAGTGCAATATGCCGAAGATAATGTTTGATCCCGGTACAGTGATATATGTCACCAGGAAAATGACCGAGCCCCAGATAATTAATTTGACACCCCGCAGGGTGTTATTTTTACTGAAAGAACAGCTTACTCCGGCAATTAATATAAACAATATGGCAGCTGACTTACCCAGTAAATAAAATACGCCTTCATTATAGGCGATATCGTAATTGAAAAATTCATTAAGGTCGTAAAGAAAATGATAGGTAACCATTAAAATGAGAGCAAAGCCCCTGAGCATATCGATTTCCCATAAACGCGTGTTGCTCCGCTTTTCCATGTATAATTCCCTCCGCCATGCCTACTGGCAATATAACAAACAAGGTGCTTAAATGGCAAGCAAAAAGGGATTGAAAATTATGTCGAAATAACAAGGTGTAAAGCAAAGGTTTTTCATTATAGTAAAATTTTTTTCACATTGCGGCATTTCATTATAGTAAAATAATAATATGATGGATTTGAATAATCAATTGCTTAAGAAGGGGGGTAAGTTTAACAAGGCATTCAATATTTATACGCGGTACAGCAGCAATAGGTTTGCAATACATATGCAGGAGAATAGAGGGGAAAAGGTTTGAATATTATTGTCAAGGATAATTACGCTGAGCTTAGTAAATATACGGCCGGGCTAATTGCCAGTTTTATCAAAAAAAAGCCGGATTGTGTGCTGGGGCTGGCCACTGGAAGCACACCCATAGGCACCTATAAAGAACTTGTAAGAATGCACAGGGAAGATGGACTGGACTTTTCCAACGTAAAAACTTTTAACCTTGATGAATATTTGGGGGTTGGTATTAATTTAGAACAACCATATGAATTGGACCAAAGTTATGCCAGGTTTATGTATGAGGAATTGTTTAAACATATTAATATTAAAAAGGAAAACATACGCATTCCCGATGGGCTCACCAAAGATCCGGAAAAGCATTGCCAGTGGTATGAGGAAGAAATTAAAAAGGCAGGGGGAATTGATTTACAGCTTTTAGGCATTGGTGGTGACGGTCACTGGGCATTTAACGAACCGGGATCGTCACTTGCCTCAAGGACAAGAATCCAGGCTTTAACAAAACAAACCCTCGATGACAATTACGAGAGTTTCTATAAAAAAGCCGGCATAGCAAGGGAGCAAATGCCGCATTTTGCCATCACAATGGGCGTTGGAACAATTCTGGAGGCAAAAAACATTATCATGATTGCAAATGGTATAAAAAAGGCCGGTGTGGTTGCAAAAAGCATTGAAGGCCCCATAACTTCCCAAATTACCGCTTCGGCGATACAACTGCACAGCGGTGAAATTACAGTTGTGCTCGATAAAGAGGCTGCCTCCAAACTAAATAACCTGGAATATTACCTGCATATAGAAAAGCTAAAGCGTGATTACGGTTTGTGTTAATCCTGAAAATAGCGTGAGGTAATTTTCATCCTCCGCTGGTGCCGCGTTGGCGGCACGGGTGTCCAGTTAGAAAAACTCTTCTTTTTCTTCCTTAGTGTAAAAAAGCTTCATAACATTTTCGTCAGCCAGTGTTCCTTCACATTTTAGGAGATATGCTTCGGCGTTAACCCTATTGGTTAAGGCTTCCTTTTCCAAAGCCGCAATTTTCTCGGGTATGCCTTTGTCAGAGAGTAATTTTTTAACTTCGTTAAAAATATCTAAACTACCATACAGAAATTGACCTTCATCAAGAATTTTTGAAGCAACCATGGATTCAAAACAATCAAACTCCATTTGGGCACGTGCTTTTGAAATGTCTTTAACAATATAATCGATCTCTTCTTTATAACTGGGGTTCTTGAGAAGAAAATTCTTTTCGTTGTATATAGCCAGGTCGAGACCTTTAATAATGTTATCGGGCAGGTCCCGGGTAATAACAACAATATCAAGATCAGAACCTTGCACAAGCTCTCCGGTGGAGGTTTCGGGCCTGGGCTCAAGGTGCGACATTCCATAAGCTACGTCGCCCGCAATGATGAAACAAGCGCATTCTTTAATAATTTGTGAATCCTCGAGGGATTCACAAATTTTTTTTATTACCTCACGGGCCAGTTCCAGTTTGTTTTTGCTTATTTGCACTATTTCCTGCTGTAGCAACTCCGCTCTTTTGGATATCTCTTGCAGGTTGTTTACAGTGCCTATGATGGTATAACCATAAAACTCCCTTATTATGGAGGGTGAAAGCCTTGCATATCCCTCCACTTGCTTATCCAGCCTGAGGTACCTTTTACCAATTGTTTGTGTTATTATTTTTTCTGAGCTATTACAAATTTTCCACAAGCTAAACTGATCTATTTTTGTTTTTTCAAGAAGGGATTTGCCGGTTAAAGGTCCTTCGGTTTCCAATAAGTTAACAATTTTATCTATTTGCATTTTATTTGCCGCCAGCTTCCTTTATTGAAATTTTATCTCGTAAACCTTCACTAAGATTCCTGCCTCTTTGGGCGAAAGTCTAAGCGGTGATAAACTTGAAATAAGTGTGACTAAGGTCAGGTGGGGTCAAAATCCCACCTGAACCAGGTCTTATTTATCATGGACTAATATTTGTTTTAAACTACGGCTATATTCTTTGGTGTAATAAACAATGCCAATTGAACCGGGGCCTACATGTAAGCCTATTACAGGTCCTATGGAGCCAATGGGTAAACTTATCCCCAGCCAGTCTTCAATAAGCTGGAAGAAGATTTACTTTACTTGTTTTTCAAGCTGCTTTAGGTAGTTTCTAATATCGTGGTTGGCCATGGCGCCCCCGGCTTGAAAGGATATGGTATAGGGATAATTAACATGCTTGTAAACCCAAAATTTATTAAATATTGGTGATAACGTAACCCTGTTGGGGTTCTTGGGGGCTATATCCATGTCATTGACGACCCGGATGCTGTTTTTGACTAATCTATTGTATACTGAAGCAAAATCATAATTACCGGTGCGAGGGGCGCCGAAATTTAACATGATGGGATTTTTGTGTTTTGTGTTGACGGCAACATCCAGGGCGTTTAATACAGCCAACCCGCCTCCCAAACTGTGCCCGGTAATATATATTTTTAAATGCGGGGACATGCCTTCCAGTGTATTTAAAATATTATCCCGGCACGAACTATATATATGATAAAAACCTCTATGTACTTTGCCGGCATTGGGTGCGAATTGATAATTTGTTTGGGCGACACCCAGGTCAGTGATCCAGTCCCTTCTGGACAGTGAACCCCTAAAGGCAATGATAGCATCATTTTCCGACTCAATAATGTAACCAAACCATTCAAAAACCCGTAAAACTTTGGCTTTAAAAACTTGCACCAGACTGTACCCGCCGGGTACAATCAATTTACCATCATATTTAAACTGTTTGTAAGTCTGAACACACGCTTTGGCCAGGAAAATCATTTTCTTTATGTCCAATTCCTCTTCAAATTGGCTTGTAGACATAAATTGTCACCTTGATTCCGGTTTATCTTTGTTCTAAAATACAATACCTAATGAAAATTTATAACAGCCCGGGTAATTTTGCAACTTAAAGGAGTGAAAACATGGTCCGAAAAAGCAAACAGCAGGAGAATATATTCACACCCTCCGGTCACCAGGTGGACAGGGATTTAATGAAAGTGTCGGTAAAGGTTTCCCCGTCACTGCAAGCCCTAATCGCCAACCAGATTGATTTGATAGAGATGCTGGAGGGCAAAGCGGCTAAAAACCCTGTATTAGTGGAGCAGCACCGGGTGGAAGTGCTGCAGGTGGAAGAGGAAATAGCCAGTGCGTTTTCAAATTATCTACAAAAAAAGGAAAAGGCCAGAGAGCAGCGGTTGAAGAAAAAACAGTTAGTGAATGAAGGTAAATCACTGAGCGATGGTGAGGATTCCGGTAAGGCGATGGTTGAAGAACAACCCGTGGTGCAGCGGCAAATGCGTAATCAAGGGGATACGGCGGTTCCCTTTGAAATTGAAGGCGGAACCGGAGGCGGTATATACACGGACAAACCGGTTTTGGACAGAAAAGAAGTTGGGGAACCGGTGCCGGACACGGCTGACCGTTTACTAGAGTATGACATGCACTTTGATATTGAACCGGCCAGCCACGGGCCGGGTCTGCCATCATCCAGGTATGTAAATGCCAATCGTTCCGCAGTTGCAACCGGCGGGGTGGATGTGCGGCGGGTAGCTTTGGGTGCCTCCATAAGGGCTTTACAAAGCTTCCTTGGCCGGGAACTAA
This sequence comes from Desulfallas thermosapovorans DSM 6562, assembly GCF_008124625.1. Taxonomy (NCBI): domain Bacteria; kingdom Bacillati; phylum Bacillota; class Clostridia; order Eubacteriales; family Desulfallaceae; genus Desulfallas; species Desulfallas thermosapovorans. The sequence continues at coordinate 72,753 of NZ_VNHM01000012.1, read as the reverse complement.
GTGAAGATGAAATCAAGTTTCTGGAAACCCAGGTGGACAATAATTTGAAATAAAAGCGTACCAGGTGCTGCCGGCCGGGTAAGTTGAAAAAGCACTTTTTTCATGTTATACATAATTACATAATTTTTTGCCGGAAAGGGTATAACTGGCTAAATATGATTTATCAAGCAACTGTGAGAGGGGGTGTAATAAAAATGGCTGTAAACGAGATGGTATTAAAAACATTGCAGGAAGCTCAAGAACCTTTAAAGGCAGGGGATATTGCTGAGAAGGCGGGTATTGACAAAAAGGAAGTGGACAAAGCCATCAAGGCGTTAAAAAAGGAAGGGAAAATCACCTCACCCAAAAGGTGTTACTATGCTGCAAGTGAATAGCCGTATGTGCCGGTATAGCGGTTATCTTGCCGGATTGTCGTTTGTAAACGTTATTTAAGGCTTTGGTGCCGGGTGCTTCCAGGGTTGAAAAATTAAAATCTTTCAACCCTGGAAGCACCCGGCACCAGCGTTTGCACCACAGAAACCGGTTAACGTGTAAATCATAAGTTGATTTCGCGTAGACATTTCGAACAGTCTCTAAAAGAGGGCTTGTCAGCCCTCTTTATCTTTATTAGCTAAAATTTAATTATATGGCACCACGTCCGTAGCCAGCTTGCGAATATGTTGTTTTTCCTGGTTGATTAACTTACCAATTATCTCCCGGCCTGAGTCGTCCACCACATTATATAACTCCTGGAAAATCAGTATGGAATCCTTTTCAAATCGAAGTGCTATGGCCAGAGCTTCCCGGGTTACTGTGATGCCGTCAATCAGCTTGTCAATATTGTCATGATTGAATACGTGGTTGTCAATAAGTGCTTTTATGTAGTCACTGTATTCACCCACGTAACTTTCATTGGGGGTAAAGTCATTACTCAATTTGGCGCCCAGGGATTCAAAATCGCTGATGTGCTGTTTTTCTTCCCCGGCCAGATATTCAAATATACCCTTAATTTCCGGGTCGTCAACTTTTCCGGCTGCTATTTCATAAAACTTCTGACCCTGCTTTTCAATGGTCACTGCCAGCCGTACAATTTCTTCACCGCTGAAATTAGTAATACTCCACGCCATGCACATGCACCTCTCATTTCTTATTATCTTAACAATTTATTTTTACTGCATCCTTGGACGACCGGCGGCCAGCATACGGCCATATGCGGCGGCCTGTTCCAATGCATGTTGGTGTTTTAAAATATCGCCTTTATCATCCACACCGTCAAAACACAGTTGGGCCAGTAATTCCACCTCCAGCATTTTGAAAAAATACTGAACCACCCGCTGGGCACCTGTGAAAACTCCGGGCAGGGTAGTACCCGCACAGCTGATAAAAATACCTTTGCGGGGAGTCCTGTTATTACCGGTTATTACATTACGCTTCAACAGGTATTTAGTGGCCCAAAACTGCTGGGCCCGGTCAATGAGCATTTTGGCCTGGGCGCAAATGCCCATGGAAAAAATGGGGGCGGCGACAATCAAACGGTCGGCAGCCAGTATTTTTTCATAAATAACCCTGGCATCATCGTCAATTACACAGCGGCCTGTTTTGTTACAGCCGCCGCAAGCCTGGCAGGGCCTGTAATTATACCCTGCCAGGTACAGGTAATCGGTTGTACATCCTGCGGCCGCACAGGCATCCAGCGCGCGTTTGGCCAGTATGGCGGTATTACCGTTTTTTCGGGGGCTGCAGGCCAGCGCCAGGCAACTGATAGTCATTGTTTCTCAACTTTCCGGTGAAAACTCATCTTTGCCGACGCCGCATACAGGGCATGTCCAGTCATCCGGTAGTTTGTCGAAGGGGGTGTTCGGTGCTATGCCGTTTTCCGGGTCGCCCTGGGCCGGGTCATAAACATACCCGCACACATTGCATACATAGTTATTCATGTTCGCTTTCCTTTCTATTTGTTTTGGCACATAGGCCGGGGCTGTTTTGGGTACGGAACCTCTTTTAATTTGGTGATAATAGGCATATGTCATGGGGATGCCTTCCAAAAGCACTTCGGCGTTGGTAATACGGCCGATAAAGATGTGGTGCGTTCCGGCATCCACCTGGTGTATTACTTCGGCCTCCAGGCAGGCCAGCACGTGCTCGGTTATGCAGGGAACTCCGCTGGTGCCCGTTTTGTAGTTGATGTCCTTGAACTTGTCCACTTCCCGGCCGGATTTAAATCCAAACTGTCCAATCAGCGACAGGGGAGCTTCCTGGGCCAGTATGGACACCCCGAAAACTTTGCTTTCCCTGATAAACTCATTGGTTAAGTTTTGTTTGTTAATGCTCACCGCCACGGTGGCCGGGTCGCTGGAAATTTGAAAAACCGTATTGGCTATCTGCCCGTTGATTTGCTGGCCTTTTTTGGATGTAATGATATACAGGCCGTAACTTATTTTATGCAGGGCCTTTAAATCCAATATTTATACCCCCTTTGGCGCTTTGCTAAATACTATTGCCGTTTAGTGGATGATTGAAACCGGAAAAACGGGCGTTTATTAATAATTGGGTTGCCACAGTTCATAAAAACTTTTCGGGTGGGCACAGGCCGGGCAGCTTTCGGGAGCCTCGGCACCCTCGTGCAGGTACCCGCAATTGCGGCATTTCCAGGTTACCTTTTCGGAACGCTTGAAAACTCTGTCCTGCTTAATATTTTCCAACAAGGCCAGGAATCTTTTTTCATGGCCGTCTTCCGCCACGGCAATGGCCCGGAATACAGACGCGATTTGTGGGAAGCCTTCCTCTTCGGCAATTTTGGCAAATTCGGGATACATCTCGGTATGCTCGTGATTTTCTCCTGCTGCGGAGGCTTGCAGGTTTTCTATTGTGGTGCCGATTTTACCGGCGGGAAAGGCGGCAGTGATTTCAAGGTCTCCACCTTGCAAGAATTTAAACAGGCGCTTGGCGTGCTCTTTTTCATGATCCGCTGTCTCAGCAAAAATGGCTGAAATTTGCTCGTACCCTTCTTTTTTAGCCACGCTGGCAAAGTAGTTGTAACGGTTTCTGGCCTGGGATTCACCGGCAAAGGCGGTGAGAAGATTTTTTTCGGTACGGGTTCCTTTAATATTCAAAATAAATCCCTCCTCATTTTCTAAAATTACTATTTATTATGTTAAAAAATCCAAAACAGCAAACATTCAAGCTTTCGTTCAAGTTTACAGCTAACCTCTGGGATTGCCCCGCATGACCTGGTGAGCTGCGTATTCAACAACAAAACGGTCCTTTTCAGCCAGGCATTCCGGGCAGACCCAATCACCGGGCAGTTCTTCAAAGGGAGTACCGGGCGCCACTTCACCGGCACCCCGGGCCGGGTCATATACATAGCCGCACAGTTCGCATACCCATTTATCCATTAAGTGTTCCCCTTTTCGTTACTCCCATTTCCAAAGGCCGTGCAGGTTGCAGTATGCCCGGGCTGTAATGTCGCCGGCGCTGATGTTGAATACCGCTTCGGGTTTATCCCCTGCCTCCAGGTACTGCCTGTATGTTTTGCCGTCGTCAGTTGTTACTTCAATCCACTCAATGTAGTGCTTTTCCTCCATCGGGTGTGCTGCGCTGCCCACCTTGACCGTTACCTGGTCGCCGGCCTTTTCCACCACTGGCACATGCTTTTCCCGGGAGGCGTCCACGGTATTCTCCACCTGCAGTGTCATGGGTTGGTTACAGCAAACCAGTTGACCTATACTCGCATGCACAACTTCCACCATATTACCGCAAACGTCGCATTTGTAGACTTGTCTTAATTCAGTCAATTTTAGAAGCCTCCTTTTTTTAATTTAATTAATGTATTGGTTGCGTATTGCACATGTCTATCTTTAGTGGTTATTTATAAAAAATAAACAGGTGTAACGTATATTTATTTTTACACAACCTTTATTATTTTATAATGATTGTAAGTTAATAATAACGGGATGTCAATACTTTCGGAGGATATTTTTCGGTTATTTAATTCGGCTGTATTATAGATCGAAAAAACTGCCGGGGGTGAGATATTCCTTGCGATGGGACTAATATATACTATATTAATTACCTGGTGTTTAAATAATTATTAATTTTTTCTTTCATATAAAAATGGTCATCTGATAAAAATGGCCACCTGAAAGCAACCACCACAAAAACTCCCCGTTATGCCGGGAGCGCATTATTCAGCTCTATAGATTTATTTTATAATGGTAACCGGTATATCAGATTTGCCCAGCACCTTATAGCTTACGCTGCCCAGCACCATACTTTTCAAGGCACCCATGCCCCGGCTACCCATGATGATGTGATCCACATCATGTTCATTGGCATACTGTATTATGGTATCGGCCGGCTCTCCTTCCATGAGAGCGATTTGCACCGTTAAACCTGCATCCATAAAAGCGTTTCTTGCCTTTTCCAGGGCAATTCCGGCATGGGATTCCGTAAACGGGTGGATTACGCTGATAACGGTAACCTGTATATTGGGGTTTTCCCCAGCCAGCTTAACGGTGTAATGGACAGCCCGCATAGCATTGTCGGAACCATCGACGGGCACCAGAACATGCATTTATGATTCCCCTTTCTTACTCCGTTATACAAAAGTAACTGTTGTTTGATATTATAAGTGGTTGAAATATTTTTCACAATAACAGGGGGATGAAAATCTTTCAAAAAAATTTATTCAAAGTATTGACAAGTGAATAACTGTTGGTTAAGATAAAGTCAAGGAAGGTCAAAGTCAAGGTTAAATATTGCGGTTAGTACATTTATCGTCCTTTAAACACTGTTATTTGGGGAGTTATAGCTGTAATTGGTCTGTTTAATAATAATATTGGACTAGCGAAGCCCTTTACACCAATATTTTATTCGAGGAGGTTTTAAAAATGGGAAAAACTGTGGGTATTGACCTTGGAACCACCAATTCGGTGGTGGCGGTGATGGAGGGCGGCAAGCCCACGGTCATCGTAAATGCCGAAGGAGCTCGTACCACCCCGTCGGTGGTGGCTTTCAAAAAAGACGGGGAAAGGCTGGTGGGCCAGGTGGCCCGGCGCCAGTCGGTGTTGAATCCTGAAAATACACTGTATTCCATAAAACGTTTTATCGGGCGGAGGTATTCCGAAGTGGCCGGTGAGCGGGAGCTGGTTCCCTACAAGGTGGTGGCCGGTCCCAATGATGCAGTGCGGTTTGAAATTAACGGTAAGCTCTATGCCCCCGAAGAGATTTCGGCCATGGTACTGCGCAAGCTGGTGGATGATGCCTCCAAATACCTGGGGGAAACCGTTACCGATGCCGTGATTACCGTGCCGGCCTACTTTAACGATGCCCAGCGGCAGGCTACCAAAAATGCGGGCAAAATAGCGGGTTTAAACGTGCTGCGGATCATTAATGAGCCCACGGCGGCGGCCCTTGCTTACGGGCTGGATAAAAAGGCCAACCAGACCATACTGGTATTCGACCTGGGCGGTGGTACCTTCGATGTATCCATTCTGGAAGTGGGGGACGGGGTATTTGAAGTGAAGTCCACCAACGGGGATACCCACCTGGGCGGTGATGATTTTGACAAGGCCATTGTTGATTGGCTGGCGGTAGAATTTAAAAAGGATTATGGCATAGACCTGCGCAACGACAAGCAATCCCTGCAGCGGCTGACTGAAGCGGCTGAAAAGGCCAAGATGGAGCTTTCCACCACCATGGAAACCCAGATCAGCCTGCCCTTTATCACTGCTGATGCCACGGGTCCCAAGCACCTGGAAACCAAGCTGACCCGGGCTAAATTTGAAGAGATGACCCGCCACCTGGTGGAGCGCTGCCGGGGTCCGGTGCAGGCGGCTTTGGCGGACGCCAAATTATCAGCCCGGGACATTGACGATGTGATACTGGTGGGTGGTTCCACCCGGATACCGGCGGTGCAAAACCTGGTGCGGGATATGACCGGCAAACAGCCCAACCAAAGTGTCAACCCCGATGAAGTGGTGGCCGTGGGTGCAGCCGTGCAAGGCGGGGTACTGTCTGGGGAAGTAAAAGACGTGCTGTTGTTGGATGTCACCCCGCTGTCCCTGGGGGTGGAAACCCTGGGCGGTGTAATGGCCAAGATTATTGAGCGTAATACCACCATTCCGGTGCGACGGGGTCAAGTGTTTACCACCGCCGAGGATAACCAGCCCGCCGTGGACATTCATGTGCTGCAAGGCGAGCGGGAAATGGCCCGGGATAACCGTTCCCTGGGGCAATTCAAACTGGAGGGTATCCGCCAGGCGCCACGGGGCGTGCCTCAAATTGAAGTTACCTTTGATATAGATGCCAACGGTATTTTGAAAGTAAGTGCCCGGGACAAGGAAACGGGCAAGGAGCAGGCCATTACCATTACGGGTTCCACCAGCCTGGACCAGGCGGAAATAGATCGCATGGTTAAGGAAGGGGAAATGCATGCTGCCGAGGACAAAAAGCGCAGGGAGGAAGCCGAACTGCGCAACGAGGCAGACGCTTTGCTTTACCAGGTGGATAACCAGCTCAGGGATCTGGGGGATAAGGTGCCTGTGCATGACAAAGCCCGCATTGAGCAAATGCAAAACGATTTGAGAACCGCTCTAAAGGAGAACGCAGCTGCGGACCGTATCCGCGCCCTGGTCGATGAGCTGAAACAGGCGGCCTACAGCCTGTCCCAGGTGGCCTACCAGCAGGGAGGCCCCGGATGTGGTACCCGCGCCGGTACCGGTAATTGCGGAGACGCCCGGGCCGGGGATGACGACGACGTGGTGGATGTTGATTACGAAGAAAGACCCAACGCCTAAATTAAGCAAAGGACTACCCGGCAAGAAGGCAGGTGAGCAATAAATGGGTGTAGCCTATCAGGACTATTATAAGGTCCTGGGCGTCAGCCGTGACGCCACTGAAAAGGAAATCAAGGCGGCTTATCGCAAGCTGGCCCGCCAGTGGCACCCTGATGTGCATACCGGCAAAGGGAAAGAAGAGGCTGAAGAAAAATTTAAACTAATTAATGAAGCCTATGAAGTATTAAAGGACCCCGAAAAAAGAGCCAAATATGACCAGTTGGGAGCCAACTGGCAGGCGGGGCAGGATTTCAGGCCGCCGCCTGACATGGAGGGATTTCATTTTTACACTGATTTCACCGGCGGGGCCGGGGGGTTTAGCGATTTCTTCGAAATGCTGTTTGGCGGTGCGGGGGGCGGCGGTTTCGGCGGGGCCGGGCGCGGAGTGCGCCGCGGCCCGGTGCGCGGCCGGGATATTGAGGCCGAACTGGAGTTAACTTTAGAAGAAGCCTACCGGGGTGGTGAAAAGGTGCTGCAGCTGGCCAACCGGGAAGTATGCCAAGCTTGCGGCGGCACGGGGTATGATAACGACGGCTTTTGCCGCCGCTGCGGGGGCGCCGGTGAAACAGCGGGCCACAAGACCCTGACGGTGAAAATTCCCCCGGGGGTGCGCCAGGGCAGTCGCATTCGGCTGAAGGGCCAGGGGGGCGAAGGCCTGGCCGGGGGCGGCAAGGGAGATCTGTACCTGAAGGTGCGGCTGGCGCCCCATCCTGTTTTCAAGGTGCAGGAGTTGGATTTGGAAACCGAGATAACCCTGCGGCCCGATCAGGCTGTGCTGGGCGACAAAGTTACGGTGCCCACCCTGGATGGTCCTGTAACCATGAAGGTGCCACCCGGCACCCGTGCCGGTAAGCGCCTGCGGTTGCGGGGCAAGGGAATGCCCGGGCGGGATGGCCGGGGCGACCAGTACGTACGCATTAAAATAGATATTCCGGGGCAGTTGTCGGTGGAGGAAGAGCAGCTTTACCGGCAGCTGGCTGCGTTAAGGAAAGGGGTGTGACCGGTGCGGCAATTTTACCTGCAATTATATCGACATACCCTGTCCGACGATAACGAAGACGCCTGGGTGGAGTTATCCGGCCTGGGCTTGCATCCCGATATGATACAGCAGTTGGCTGAATTCGGTATAGTGGAAGTCCGGCAAGGCCGGGTGCCGGTGCGGCATGCCCGTCGGCTGCACAGGCTGGTGCGCCTGCGCCAAAACCTGGGGGTAAACCTACCCGGGGCGGCTGTCATACTGGATTTGCTGGAGCGTATAGAACATTTGGAGGATGAAATAGAAAAATTAAAGAGGAACCGTTAAATTACTGGCAAATATTAACTATGGTCAAGAAAAGGGAGGTGACCATTGCATGGATATCAATCGTTATACGCAAAAATCCCGGGAAGCCCTGGGGGCCGCCCAGCAGCTGGCGGCGGCCAGGCATCACCAGGAGGTCACGGGTAAACACCTGCTGGCGGCACTGCTGGCCCAGGAAGGGGGTATGGTGCCTCGTTTCGTGGAGCACGCCGGGGTCAGCCCGGTGAGCTTGACCGGCCAGGTGGAAACCCTGCTGAAAAAAATCCCCGTGGTAACGGGTTATGAAGGGTCCCTGCATTTGGGCGGCGGGTTGGCCCGGGTGCTGGCCCGTGCGGAACAGGAAGCCCGGGATATGAAGGATGATTACATCAGCGTGGAGCATTTATTGCTGGCGCTGCTGGAAGAAGGGGAACCCGAAACCCGTGATGTACTGCGTAAAAGCGGCCTGACCCGGGATGTGCTGCTCAATTCACTGCGGGCGGTGCGGGGTAACCAGCGGGTGACGGGAGAAAACCCCGAGGAAACTTACGAGGCGCTGGAACGTTACGGTCGTGATTTGACCAAACTGGCTTCCGAGGGCAAGCTGGACCCGGTAATCGGCCGGGACACTGAAATCCGGCGTACCATGGAAATACTCTCCCGGCGCACCAAGAACAATCCGGTACTCATCGGCGAGCCCGGCGTGGGCAAGACCGCCATTGTGGAGGGCCTGGCCCGGCGCATTGTGGCCGGTGACGTGCCCGAAGGGCTGAAGGAAAAACGCATTATCGGTCTGGATATGGGGTCGCTGCTGGCCGGGGCCAAGTACCGGGGCGAGTTTGAGGAACGGCTGAAGGCGGTGCTCAAGGAAGTGCAGCAATCCCAGGGCCGTATCATACTGTTTATCGATGAGCTGCATACCGTGGTGGGGGCCGGTAAAGCCGAAGGGGCGGTGGACGCGGGCAATATACTGAAACCCATGCTGGCCCGGGGGGAACTGCGCACCATCGGGGCCACCACCCTGGACGAATATCGCAAGCATGTGGAAAAGGATGCCGCGCTGGAAAGGCGTTTCCAGCCCGTGCAGGTACAGCCGCCTTCGGTGGAGGATACCATCTCCATACTGCGGGGCCTCAAGGAACGCTATGAAGTGCACCACGGGGTACGCATCCAGGACAGCGCTCTGGTGGCGGCGGCCACTTTATCCGATCGCTATATTTCCGACCGCTTTTTACCCGACAAGGCCATCGATTTGATGGACGAAGCGGCGGCCCGGCTGCGCACCGAGATTGACAGCATGCCCGCCGAGCTGGATGAAATCACCCGGCGCATTATGCAACTGGAAATTGAAGAAGCCGCTTTGAGCAAGGAAACTGACCCGGCCTCGGCGGAGCGTTTGAACAAAATCAAGGCTGAGCTGGCCGAGCTGCGGGAGGAATCCGGTGCCATGCAGGCCCAGTGGCAGGTGGAAAAGCAGGCCATATCCCGGGTGCGGCAGTTGAAAAAGGAAATTGAAGAAACCCGCCAGGAAATTGAACGGGCCGAGCGGGAGTATGATTTAAACCGCCTGGCCGAGTTAAAATATGGCCGGCTCAATGAACTGGAACGTCGCCTGAAAAGCGAGGAGGAAAACCTGGCCGGCAAGCAAAAACACGGTATGCTGCTGAAAGAGGAAGTGGACGAAGAGGATATCGCCCGGGTGGTGAGCCGCTGGACGGGTATACCGGTAACCAAGCTCATGGAAGGTGAAAGGGAAAAACTGATCCACCTGGATGAGGAACTGCACAAGCGGGTGGTGGGGCAGGATGAGGCGGTACGGGCCGTGGCCGACGCTGTGCTGCGGGCCCGGGCAGGTATCAAGGACCCCAACCGCCCAATTGGCAGCTTCATTTTCCTGGGACCCACCGGCGTGGGCAAAACCGAGCTGGCCCGGGCGCTGGCCCAGACATTGTTTGATGACGAGCGCAATATGACCCGGTTGGATATGTCCGAATACATGGAAAAACACACCGTGGCCAGGCTCATCGGCGCTCCCCCGGGTTACGTGGGCTATGAGGAGGGCGGCCAGCTCACCGAGGCGGTGCGGCGCAAGCCCTACTCGGTGATATTATTGGACGAAATCGAAAAGGCCCACCCCGATGTGTTCAACGTACTGTTGCAGCTTCTGGATGACGGGCGGCTCACCGACGGGCAGGGGCGTACCGTTAATTTCCAGAACACGGTGGTGATCATGACCTCCAACCTGGGCAGTCATGAAATACTGGCCCAGCAGGAGCGGGGCGGTGATTTTGAGCGAATGAAGGAGTCGGTGCTGGGCATACTGCGGCAGCATTTCCGTCCCGAGTTTTTGAACCGGGTGGATGAAATTGTAGTGTTCCACGCCCTGAACCAGGCCCAGGTGCGGCAAATTGCGGAGCTGCTGCTGAAAAGGCTGGCCAAACGCATTTACGCCGGCACAGGTATCAAACTGGTCTGGGATGATAGTGCTTTGAACTACCTGGCCAATAAAGGTTACGAACCCGTTTACGGTGCCCGGCCCCTGAAGCGGGTGATCCAGCAGCTGGTGGAAACTGCTTTATCCCGAATGATTATCAAAGGGGAAGCGGGGCCGCAACAAACGGTTGCCTTGCGGGTGGAAAACGGTGAATTGCAGCTGGGTGTTAAAAATAAGTAAATTATTCCTTATAGACAGGTTGACAGAATAGATATCATAAACTATAATTCAGCTAAACATAAATAATTAGAATACAATGATGTATTCAAACAAGTAAAGAGGCTGTCCGTGTATGCGGGCAGCTTTTTGTGCTTATGCTGCAAAGGGTGATTATAATGGCTTGGTTTGAATTTATCGGTGGATTTTCATTGGCTGCAGCAACGGGCATTGCAGCATATTGTTATATGAGAAAACGTTATAAAATTATAATAATTGAATTAAAGAAAAATATTGACAATTGGCAATATGTTCAGTTGCCTCCAACAGATAAAGAAGTTGCTTCCACCGACTTTAAACAGCTGGCGGAGGCACAGGAGGAACTCCTGGCCAAAGTTAGATCCCTGGCCCAGGAAATACAGCTGACTTCCCAGCAGGTCAGGGCTGCGTCCAATCAAGTGGAGACTTCCGTAGCTTCGGTTTGCGGTATGAAAGAGGCTTTGAGGCAAATGCAAGATTTGGCTGCGACATTGCAGCAAACCTGTGCCGGTCTTGAAGGTGACTTTTCGGCAAGTAAAGAGGCGACCTCCCGTGTGCAAGATGCCATGGGGAGGATAAATGAGACGGTACAGGCCATTACCGGTGATAATAATGAGATGAAGCAGCATATTGACACTCTTGAAAGCGCGGTTGCCGAAGTGCGTTTGATAGCCGAGAATATTGGCGATATATCCGGTCGTACCAAAATGCTTGCCTTAAACGCGTCTATCGAAGCTGCCCGGGCCGGTGCGCACGGCAGGGGGTTTTCAGTGGTGGCCGGGGAAATAGGTAAACTTTCCGATCATACCGCCGGAGCGGTTCGACAGGCCTTCAATCTGTTGGAAGGTATGAAGTCAAATGTGGATACGGTGGTGAGCAGTATCACCGGCAGCCTTGAATCTTCTGCCATGGTTGCACAACAGTTAAAGGACATTGAGGAGACATTCACCGGTAGTTTTAAAATTTTGCAAAGAGTGAACGATATTGTCGTTGAAAGTTTTTTGGAGGCCAATAAATCCCTGCAGAGTTCGTCCGAGGCATTGGAAACCCGGTTTAAGGACCTTGAAAAAATAGAAAACACGGGCAAACTGATGTCCAAGCTGGCCGGCAACCTGGAACAGGTGGCGGATAGAAACCGGTTGTCGTATGTTATCAATCAAGAAATTGATTTACGCATTAAAACCGTTAAGGAATTATTAACCAATACTGCCGGGCAGGTAGATATTATCAATATGCAGCCAAACCGGCACGAAAATATACTTACCGGTATAAAAAAAGATCATCCCTATCTTGAGGCTATCTGGTCAAACGACCATACCGGGAATTTTATTTTTTCCCTGCCGCCCGCAGGATTGGCTTATGCCGGAGTAAGGGAATGGTGGCGCAGGTCTATGGCCGGGGATAAATATACCTCGGAAATTTACATATCGGCCATTACCCGGCAGCCATGCATAACGGTTTCGGTGCCTATTTGCGATAAGCGCGGAGTGACCGGCGTACTGGGTGCAGATGTGAAGTTAACTTAAAATCGTTATCAAGTATAAGAAAAGCGCCCCCGTTTAAGTTCTGCCTGAGCGCTTTTCAGTACTTTAATCCTTGGCGCTTGCCATAAATAGGGCAAGCATAATTTTCTAAAGTATAAAAAAGGTTGAAAGCCTTTGACTTTCAACCTTTTAACACCCGGCACCAAAGGGTAACGAGTATAAAATGCAAAACATATTAAAAAAAGCCCGGTTTTACCGGGTAATAATGTCGAAAGTTTTAGTTGCAGCATTTAAAACCGTTGGCCGAGTCTCCCCATTCGTCGGTCATGTGCAACTTGCTGACAAAACTGTCACAGGGGCGGTTGTTGGCCTCTACCGGTTGTTTGGTTTTTTCGCACATTGACGCCTCAATTTTTTTCCACTGCTTGAAATGCAGGCAATCTTTACATAACATTTTCCCACCTCGGTTCCTACTCGAAGGTATACCCAAAGACGCACAAGTATATTATAAGCAATTGCAGGTGTAAATGCCAGGGAAAGTTATCCTGAATTGCCCAGTAAGATTTTATAATTTTTGACAACAAAATCACTATAATTTCAATTTTCAACAACTGGTATAAAAATAACAACCTAAAAAAATAGACCTGAAATAAATCAGGGCTCTGTTCTATAAGGAGGCATACAACAACTGCGGTAATTTACAAATTCTATAATAACACACCGGCATTGATTGCAGGCAACCTAAAATATTTACTAAAAAGGGCTGGGGGCCGGGCTTTTTAAAGCTTGCCGGCCAGGTTGTAAATTTGTACTTGTATGAACTCACAGGGCTGGATGACCGCAAAACCATGCCCTCCGGGCCCATTCAGATACGCCGCTTATCTAAAAAAGCCCGGTATTCTACCAGGCCTTTTAGTGTTCTAATTTAGCTTACCATCTGGTCCAAGGTGGGTTTCTTGTTGGTTTTGGTCCAGATGTTCATTTTAGTGGCTTCCCGAATCAGTTCGTCCTGGAATTTGGGATGGGCCAATTCCACCAGTGCTTCGGCCCGCTCCCAGGTGGATTTGCACTTCATATTGGCAATACCGTTTTCCGTTACCAGGTACATAACCATGGGCCGGGGGGTGGTGACAATGGTGCCCGGGCTCAGCGTTGGTTTAATGCGGGAGAACATTTCGCCTTTCTTGTTGGTGTAGGTGGAGGGCAGGCATAAAAAGGCCTTGCCGCCCTTGGACAGGTATGCCCCTTCCACAAAGTCCACCTGACCGCCGGTACCGCTGATTTGCCGTGGGCCGCTTGATTCCGCAGCCACTTGGCCGAACAGGTCCACTTCCAGCACTCCGTTGATGGACATAACCTTATCGTTCTGGGCAATGATATGGGGGTAGTTGGTGTAATTTACCGGGTAGGAAGCCACTGCCGGGTTGTTGTGCACAAAATCGTACAGCTTCTGGCTACCCAGGGCGAAGGTGAACACCATCTTTTCCCGGTCGATGTTTTTGCGTTTGCCCGTTAGTTTGCCAGCCTCCCACATATCCAGGTAAGCGTCGCACAGCATTTCGGTATGGGCCCCCAAATCCTTGAGATCGGACTGGGCTATCAATTTGCCCAGGGCATTGGGCATACCCCCGATACCTAGCTGGATGCAAGCTCCGTCCTCCAGTTCGTTTAACACCAGGGCGGCTATTTTGTGGTCCACTTCAGTGATAGGCAGGTTGGGAATGGCCGGCATAGTCCAGTCGGCCTCCACAATCATATCCACTTCGGATATATGAATGCTTTCGCTGTTGCCGCCGGGCACCCGGGGCATTTTAGGGTTCACTTCCACAATAACCTTTTTGGATATATCACAAACTGCTTTGGTATAGGTATTGGAAAGTCCGAAATTAAAGTAACCGTGCTCATCCATGGGAGATACGGCGATCATAGTAACGTCGGCCTTGACATACTGGGCGTAGCTGGGACATTCCCGGAAAAGAATGGGGATAAAATTACACAAGTTGTAATCGTGCATGCGCCTGTCAATCAAGGTGAAGTGGCCGCTGTTGAAGATAAAACTTTCCTTTTTAGGGTCGGCCAGCACCGTCATGGGCGGCCCGTAAGCCCGGGCGGCCGAGCGGATATTAACATTCTCCAGCTCGTCTTTGCGCTTGGCCAGGGCCTTGTCCAGTTCCACCACCTGATTGGCAAAGGTGCCGTAATCCACCCAATCACCGGATTTTACTACTTTAACCGCTTCATCGGCAGTACATAATTTAGATTGATACTCCGCGCTATACCGCATAGATACTCTGCCTCCCCTATGGTATTCTTGTTGTCTGTCATTAAGGGGTGCAAGAACGGTGCCAACAGGCAAACCCAATGGTTTAGGCAAATTATAATATTTAGAATATTTTTTTTAGGGCGAATTTAACTTTGATGTCTCTATTTAGCGTCACGATTATTGCCATATAGCGCTGCCCGCGGTACTGATCCCGGTATGTCTCAAGTGTAGCAAAAATGCGACACTTGGTTTATGTCGATGTAGCATTTAATTCATTCTCTCCATTTTCCTGTACAGAACAGAACGGTGTATACCCAGCAACCGGGCCGTTGCCGTTTTATTGTGCCCCGTGGCGGTAAGTGCTTTAAGAATGGCCTTTTCTTCGGCTTCCCTGACCACTTCCTCCAGGGGTCTGATGGTAAGATCCAGGGATTGCCCCCTTAACTGTTTTTGCAATCTTTTCTCCAGTACAGGGAAGTCCCCGGGGGAGAGGATATCCCTATCCCTTAGATTGATGGCCTGTTCCAGGAAATTTTCCAACTCCCGCACGTTACCGGGCCAGTCATACTGCATAAACAACTCCATCACCTCTTTATCCAGTCCGGCAACGGTAGCGTTTAAGGATCTATTTAACTTGGCAATCAGGTGTTCTGTTAAAAAAGGTATATCTTCCTTACGCTCGCGCAGGGGCGGAATCTGGAGCAAAACTACATTTAAACGATAATATAAATCCGCCCGGAATTGCTGGCTCATAATCATTTCCTCCAAATTACGGTTGGTGGCCGCAATTACCCGTACATCCACCGGTACCGGTTTAGTGCCGCCGATGCGCTCAATTTCCTTTTCCTGTAATACCCGTAGCAGTTTGGCCTGCATAGACTTGTTCATATCGCCTATTTCATCCAGGAAGATGGTTCCGCCCTGGGCAATTTCAAATTTACCCAGCTTGCCGCCCCGTCTGGCCCCGGTAAAAGCCCCCTCATCGTAACCGAATAATTCGGATTCCAGCAATTCGGTGGGTATGGAGGTGCAGTTAACCCGTACAAAGGCCCGGTTGTTACGGGGGCTGGCGTTGTGTATGGCATGGGCGAACAACTCCTTGCCCGTGCCGCTTTCACCGGTGATTAATACAGTGGAAGAAGTTTTGGCCACTTTTAGCACTTTTTGCTTTAATCTAAGTACCTGCCGGCTGTGGCCGATAATGTCGTCGAGATGATACTTGGCCCGGCGTTCCTGGTCCAGTTCCGCCCGGTAGTTGGCCAGTTTATTTTCTAACCGTTCAATTTTTTTTACAAACTCCCGGGCCAGGGACATTTCATCCTTAAATATACTTTTACCCAGTACGCCGATGATCCGGCCATCTTTCTCGATGGGTAATCTGGTGACCGGAACCTTTTGGCCTTTATATTCCCAGATATCGCCGAACTGGGGTTGGCCGCTTTTTAATACATGCAGCAAGCGGGTTTGGGGTACTACTTCCTGGATATGCCGGCCAAGCACTTCATCCGGTGTATACCCCAGGAATTCTGCATAACCTTGGTTGATTAACCGAATTATGCCCTGTTCATCAACAAAAATTACCGCCTCATGGGGGTTTTCCACGATGGCCTCCAATATCTCTTCCTTGGTTAAAGAATTATTTTTTTTGGTATTCAATTGAGTCACCCCTTGATGTAACATTTCGATGACTATTACTTTAATCCTTGTTGGCGGAGAAACTAAAATACCCGGCACCGTGCCAATTATGGCCAACTTGTCTGCTTTACATGCAGTATAATTATGGTAAAATGGAGTAACTGATTGACCTGTATAATTTTTAGACCAAAGGAGAGTTTTTATATGAAAGCTTTTTCAACCGAGCAAAACGCCATGGGTGTCATCAGCTATAACGAAGACGTGCTCAAAACCATGACCGGCATGGCTATATCCAGGGTGGACGGTGTGGCCGGGATTGAAGGTTCGGGTAATATACTGACCCGAAAAAACCTGTCCCAAATCAATAAAATTTTTATGGAAGATAAAAAAGTAAACATTGACCTGTCCATTGTGGTGGAATATGGATTACCGCTGCGGGAGACAGCACAAAAGGTACAGCGGGAAGTCAGGGAAATGATTGGAACCATGACGGATTTAAATGTGGGTGCCATAAATATAACCGTTGCGGGGTTGGATATTAAAGATTAGCCCGCCGGGCGGGCCGGTCAGAACATAATCACGATACTTGCGGCCACCGGGTGTTTTTTGCCGTATTCGCTTCCTGAGTTTCCCGTGTCGCCTGGTCAAAATAATATTTGGCGTACCAGAATCCTCCGGCCGCCAGTTCCACCCGCAGTAATACCAGCAAAACCATACCCGGCAGTTGGCAACGACCGGTGTTTTTTTACCATGCGGGTTGTTCCATAACCACCACCTCAATGATTTTATTCACGTTTTAGGCGCATTCCCCTTAGACCGTCTGTTGCCAACGTACCAGCCTTTTGTATTATTAAATCTACTTCACCAAATCTACTTCACCGCCATATCCCATTTTCCCGCCCGGTTGCCGCATGGAAAGACAAATTAACCTCAAATCGTGGTTGATGTATGACTTGTGGCTGCTCAAATGTCAAAAACGGGGTTTATTTGACTTATAAAATATGCTTTTTGACCGGTGGTAAGGTTTGTTATGCAAAAGGTAGTATTTTTACCGTTCGGCGACATTTTATAACATACCGCTAATTTGCTGCGTATTAATGTGAAAACGATGGAGGTGAAAGTGGGTTATGAACAGGCATCTTTTTTTTATCATCACTGCTTGTGTGGTCACCGGTATTACTCCTCTGGTGTTTTCAGAAAGAAATAACATGTTGACTTTTGCTTTGGTAGCCCTGGCGGCGCTATTTATACAAGTCTACTGGCGGGATGTTGTAGTGCAGCTTTTAATTATCCGAGGGGTTTATGCCAATAAAGCAGGTGATCATCAAAAGTTAAAAAACTCTTACTTGCAAATTTATAAACTAATGCCTCACAGCTTTGCCGGTAAAATGGCTATGGGGGTTATATGTTCTTTAGAGAATAATTGGGCCCGGGCTGAGTCTTTTTTCCGGCAGGCTCTGTACTTGCGCCCGGGAAATATATATGTGTCTTTAAACCTGTCAGTGGTGTTGCTGAAAAGGGAACGATACCAGGAAGCGGTCAAACTGCTGAGTATGTTGTTATTTGCCTACCCGCGGTCAGTCATGGCTTATAAAATACTGGCCGAGGCTTACTATCGCTTGGGAGAACTTTATAATGCCAGGAACTGCCTGCTGGCGGCCAGGTTCATCCACCGGCACGACCCTGAGATTGAAGGTTTTTTAAAAACCCTGGAGGAGGAGATCAAAGAGGTGGCATGATGGTAACTATATTTTACTTATGCTTTCCTCTTTAAGGGAAACACCCCTCACAATGGCCCGCTCACCGAAGCGGTCCTTTATTTTATCGCACGCCCGGGCCAGTTTGGACAGGCGTGTTCTCCGGCCGAATATATCGGGTTGAAAATACTCCCGTTTGACCAGATTGCTCAGGGTTACGCCCACCAGACGCACCGCCCAGGCCTCGTGCCAGTGCTTGTATAAAATACGACAGGCAGTGTGATAAATTTCGTCGGGCAGGTCGGTATAATCGCCCATAGTCAGCGATCTGGATAAAAATCGTAGTTGGGTATCCCGCAATGTCAAAACTACGGTACGTCCTGCGTAACCGCCCTGGCGTGCACGCCGGGCCACCAACTCGCATAACTCCAGAAGCACCACTTTTATACTGGAGAAACCCACCAGATCCCGGGGAACCGTCTTTTGCTGGCCGATACTTTTGGAGGTATCCAGGGAAGTGGGTACCACCGGGCTTTGATCAATACCGTTGGCGCAAAGCCAGAGCATTTGGCCGTTTTTGCCCCACCGCTTTTGTAGAATGGGCAGTGGGAAATTGGCCAGTTCACCGATGGTGTGTATGTTAAGATAGTGAAGGTGTCTTTCGTACCTGGGACCGATACCGAATAATTCCCGCACCGGCCTGGGCCAGAAAACCCTTTTAAAGTCATCGTTGCTTTCCAGTATAGTTAAACCATCGGGTTTTTGCACCCCGGCCGCCATTTTGGCGGCCAGTTTGTTGGGTCCGATACCGATGCTGCACAATACGTTCACTTCGGATTTGATGCGCTCCTTTAGCTGGTTGGCGATGCTGCGGGGGGTGCCCCCCAGGTGCAGTATCCCGGTGAGGTCGGCAAAGGCCTCATCGATGGAGAATGGCTCCACCAGGTCTGTGATGTCCCGCATGATGCCCAGTATCCGGCTGGAAATATCTATATACAGCTGGTAGTCCGGTGGAAAGAAGTAACCGCCGGGGCAAAGCTGCCTGGCCTCCCGTACCGGCATACCGGTCTTTACCCCCCGGTCCTTGGCCGGGTAAGAGGCGGCCAGCACTATACCCGTTCTTTTTTCAGGGTCGCCGGCCACAATCACCTCTTTCCCTTGTAGTTCCGGCTGCAGGGCCTGGTGACAGCTGGCAAAGAAACTGTTCATGTCAGCCAATAAAATTACCCGTTTCATAGTTACCACCCAAACAAATGTTTGATTTAATTGTAAGGCCGCCCGTTAAAATAGTCAAGTGGGTATAATTGTCAGCCGGGTGGTACAGGGCTTGTTGGCATACAAAAGCCCAACGTGAAACGTTGGGCCGGGGCTGCTGACAAACAAGTAGATGTGCTTTAGAAACCAATCCTGTTAACTGCCTTTTAATTATCCCTTTGTATTTTCAGTTTTTCGCCCAGGGCGGCAAACCGGCCCACCCAGGCCCAGGTTTCCTCATCCCCTTGTTCCGCCTTGCGCCGCAAGTAGGGATACACTTCATGCAACAGCCGGTAATAGATGTTTTGCACCTTCCACAGATCCACTTCAATGGGCAGTGTGCGGGCCAGGCCGGTCATAGTGTCAAGGTTGCCCAGCAAGTTAAGGTTTGACGGGTCGGCATGCAGGCTTTCAGCCATTTTTTCCAATGTAATTCTGATGACATAGCCCAAGCTGGTGTCATCCAGTTTGATGTCCAGGGTTTTGGCTTCGTTAAACAGGGCATTGATATGCTCAATATCGGGTTCGCTCCGGGTGAAGGAACTGCGCAACTGGGCATTAAGGTTCAACTCGGTGGCGCACAACATGGCCTGGGGCAGGGGTATCCCCAGATCTTTCAAAAATCTCATTAAGGTGGCATGGCGCAGGTAAATCTGTTGGTACTGGTTTTCCAGCTCGGTCAGTGTGGTTTGCATTATTTTGCTTAATATTTTTCGCTGCCGGTCTCGGAAAAGCTGTTTTAATGTAAAAAGGGAACCATTTTTAAAATAACGGTTAAGTAGCAATATAACTTCGGGAAAGTCAGCCCGGTTAAAGGCATCGGTAATTTTTTGCACCAGATCGCGGTACTGTTGTTCGCTGTTAAAGACCTGCACGCTGCAGCTTACATTGTGGTAGGCGAAATAAATCGCCCCGTAGCACAAGATAGCCGATTCCCGGGTTACCATGGAAGTCACCCGCACTTTACCCACAGATAGTTTGGTGGTACCCGCTTTCAAGGTCCGGTTATCCAGTTTTTCTATGTCATAGCAAAAAATGCGGGTATGCTTGTCATAGTTTTCAAAAATGGAACAGATACCATAGTGACCGCCCACCTTGGGCAAATCCACCATGGCCGGGGTAATTTTATGATTATATATATAAGCACCGTCCCGGTATTGGGGATCGTTGCTTTTAGCCCGGGCCAGCATCTCCAAAAACAGGGGCTCCAGCGGGGTGTCGAAAAGATCCCCGGCCAACTGGATTACCCGCCGGGCGTATTGAAGCACCTGTATAGTTTCAATGCCCGATATATCGTCAAAAAACCAGCCGCAACTGGTAAACATCAGCATGGCATGCCGCTGCATTTCCAGCAGTTTGAGCGCCGTTACCTGTTCCTCTGCGTTCAGGGCACCTTTTTTGGCATGGCTGGCCAGAAACTGTTCCACGTTTTCCGGGGAGCGGTCCAACACCACACTGATATAGTCATTACGCGCCGCCCAGGGATCTTTGAACAGCCGGCCGGCGTGTTTTTCGTAGTGGGGGGTCATGGTGTCCCTGAGCCAGTTTAGCGCCCGGCGCAGCGGGGCCCGCCAGGTCTGGACCCAGCCCGGGCGTGTACCGCTGTGGCAGCCGCAATCATCCTGCCACCGGTCCACTCCGTGGGCACAGCTCCAGGCAGTTTGCTCCTTTATTTCCACCTCATGGGTCGGCGGGTGGAGGGCCAGAAACTCTCCATAGTTGGTGATCCGGGCCAAGCGGTTTGATTCTATGTATTCCAGTGCATAAGCCAGCGCCATTTCCCCGTGCCGGTGGTGGTGACCGTAGGTTTCACCGTCGGTGGCGATATGCACCAATTGGGGCCGGTCCGTATGCGGGGAAAAACCCCCCAGCAGCCGGTGGGCAAAACTTTCCCCGTTGGATAGCAGTCCTTCAAAGGCTACGGCCTGGGATATGGGGCCGTTGTAAAAAAATATACTTATCTGGCGCCCGCTTTCAGGTAGGCGTAGCAGATAAGGCATGGTGGGGTCAATACCTTCCGGCCCCACCTCCTGCCAATTACCACCTATAACCCGTACCCGACCGGCCTGGTAAGGTGTTAAAACCGTAAAGCGAATACCTTGCTCGGCCATAATATCAAGGGTTTCCAGATCTACAGCGGTTTCGGGCAGCCACATGCCCTCGGGCTCCCTGCCGAAGCGGTATTTAAAATCCTCAATGCCCCAGTATATCTGGGTATATTTATCTCGCCGGTTGGCCAGGGGCATGATCATGTGATTATAGGCCTGGGCCATGGCAGAACCGTGTCCGGAAAAAAATTGCTGGCTGGCCCGGTCTGCTTCAATGATGGCTTGATAAACCTCGGGATCGCTGGACTCCAGCCAGTCCAGCAGGGTGGGGCCGAAGTTAAAACTGATGCGGGAGTAATTATTGAAAATCTTTCTGATCCAGCCCCGGTCGTTTAAAATACGGGCTGCGGTGTTGCGTGCATAGCATTCCGCATTGATTCGCTCGTTCCAATCATGATAGGGATAAGCCGAATCCTGAAGTTCAACGGCTTCCAGCCAGGGGTTTTCCCTGGGTGGTTGGTAGAAGTGACCGTGAATACATAGAAATCGTTCCATCTCAAACCTCCATTGGGGTCAGGCTTAAAATTTATTAAAGCAACCATAATATTTGTATATATAAATAACTTTTAGGTGACTATAACCGGGAATTGATTCATACCGCAAGTACATATTTATCTCGGGATATGGTATTTTCTTTTTCTTAGCCCGTTTATTACCCGCAGTGCTTTAAGCACCCGGGGCATCCGGGTAAATTCCTCCATATCCGGAGCGGCTTTGCGCCGCCAATTGGGGTATTCGGTGGTGGTGCCCGGGATGTTTTGAGGTGCTTTCTCCAGCCACAAATCCTCCAGGTTTACCAGCAATACCCGGGCCCGGCTGGCGGCCAAATGCTTAAGACAGCCCAGTAATACTTCCCGGTCACTGGCGGTGGGAGCTTTAATCCAGCCTTTGCGGTATAAAAAGTGGGACAGGCCCGTGCGCCGGCGCCGGTTCTCCCTTTGCCAGTACGCCGCAAAGGGAGGCATGTCATGGGTGTTCAGGGCGGCCAGGGAGCGGGCCGGGGGTAAATGCGGCCCCCGGCGAGGTAGCCGGTGTATTTCAAAGGGTAAAATATGCATGCGATATAATTTATGCCGGTTCATTGTTGTGCGAACAACCGCCGGCACGGTACCCAGGTCTTCGCCCACCAGCAGCGTGCGCATACGATGGGATTCCAAGGCTAATATGGCGTAAAATTCCTCGGCCCGGTACTTGACGTACACGCCATCCCGGGCGGACATACCCGCGGGAATCCAGAACAGCCGGTGCAGGCCCATGACGTGATCTAAACGCAGTATGCCGGCATGCCGCATGTGATTGCGCAGGGAGGCGATATAATACCGGTAACCTTGCTCCCGGATGCCTTCGGGATGCAGAGGAGGGAACTCCCAGTTTTGCCCCGAGGTGTTCAGCGGGTCCGGGGGCGCGCCGCAGGCCGCCCCCCGGGCAAAGGCCCGGCCCTCACGCCACACGTCATACCCGGCGCGGTGCACTCCCAGCGGTAAGTCCAGGTATAATCCCGGACCCCGGTGGTTGGCCTGCCCGGCCAGCGCCTGTAATTGTTCATGGGCCAGCCACTGGACATAGGTATGGTAGCGCTCAGCCTCGGGTTCATAATCCCCGGGTTGCAACTCGCCGTTACGCATTCGTTCCGGCCACTTTTGCCAGGTGGCCTGCTGCTTTTCCATGGCGGCCCGAAACCGGGCATAATCCCGGACTGCGGGGTGCTTAATCACCCAGCTTTGCAATGCCTCTTCCCTGACCGGTGTTCTGGCACAGCACTGGGCCAGTAATTCTAAAATACGGCGTTTTACCGCCATGCCCCGGCGGTAATCCACCAGGGGGGCCCGGCGCAGTGCCGCAATCTCACTTTGGAAATCCGGTGCATTAAGCAGCTCCCTTGCTTCCGGGCATATTTTAAGTTCCGGGACGGCGGTGATATTAAGAAAAAACTCGTTCCAAAACAGGCGGCTGGCGGGTGAGTAGGGACTGGGAGAGAAGGGTTGGTCCAGAAAAGCGGCCAGCAGCGGCAGTGTGCCCACCAGACCCCCGCCCAGACTCTGCGTCCAGTGCAGCAGGTGTTCCAAATCCCCAAAATCCCCGGCTGCCCAGCTGTGCTCGGAACGCAGTGCATACAGGGGCAGGAAAACACCCCACACGCGTTTACCAGCCTCTCCCGGGGGCAGGTAGACATGCCTTGGTGCGGATACCAGCAATGTCCGGCAGCTCAGGCCGGGCACGGAAATTACACATTGATGATACCCCGGGGGTAGTTTGCCGGGCAGGGGCAGATGTTTGATTTGGTAAGTGATGCCTTCCAGTGTCGCAGCATTCACCGGGGGCAGTAAGGCCAAGTCGCACGTCCATTCCCTGGTGTCGCCCTGCTCCAGTTCCAGGCGGCACTGGGCCCTTTGGCTGCTGTGGTATGCCGGCAGGCGCAGCTCAATATAACAAAACCGGTCTTCCCAGGCCACCGTCACGGGTTCACAGCACTGCTGCCATTTTTTGAGCCGGCCCTGGCGCAAGGCACCGGGCACGTCGGACAGCCCGGCCACCGGGGCACCCAGTGCCTGCAGTGCAGCCAGCAGTGCTTGCTGCGACGCCTGGCGACGCTGTCCCCCGGCTTCATGGTAAACTGTTTGTAATCCGTACAAACGGGCCAGCTGGCTCAGCGTGTCATAGTGCTTATCCAATAATCTCCCCCCGCAGTTGATGGCATTGTCTGGTGTTACAGGCTGTGTCGCTGTGTTTAATTATGAAAACTATCGATTATTCTGTGCATTTTTACTATCTTTATTATAACTCCGTCGGAGAATACCTCCAGAGTTGCTGGAAAATCTGACAATAGAAAAATGACTGTGGTTTGTGGCTATGCAAATAACAATGTTAAGGACAAAAAAACATTAAAACCCAAGAAAAAGCGCGTTGTTATGCTTTTCCTTGGGCTGTTGTTTGAGGGAACTGATTATCTATGTTCGGCAATTACAGCACGGCCTTTTTGAACTCTTCAATGCCGATGCGTTCGATGAAGCGGGCCGTTCTTTCTCTTTTCTTGGCGTTGGCGGTGTAATAATCAAAACATTTCTTGGCCAGGGCAATG
Organism: Desulfallas thermosapovorans DSM 6562; assembly: GCF_008124625.1. Classification (NCBI taxonomy): domain Bacteria; kingdom Bacillati; phylum Bacillota; class Clostridia; order Eubacteriales; family Desulfallaceae; genus Desulfallas; species Desulfallas thermosapovorans. The sequence goes on along the minus strand of NZ_VNHM01000012.1, from coordinate 48,450 downwards.
GCCTCCTCGGTGCTTAAATTTTCCGCTATAACGTCACCGATACGGGGGCGACCGCCCGAGTTACCGCCGAAGGTGATGGTCCAGCCTGATTTTCTGCCGAAGGCGCCGAAATCTCTGACATAGCTCTCACCGCAATTCATGGGGCAGCCGGATATACCTATCTTGGTTTTAGCGGGCATGTCCACACCCACAAACATTTTTTCCAGTTCCCCGGCCAGACCCAGGGAATCCTGCTGGCCGAAGCGACAAACCGTGGTGCCGGGGCAAGCCTGCACGTAATGCACACACAGTCCCACGGCCGGTCCCACATACAGCCCCAGTTCCTGCCATACCTCATCAACAATTTCCGGCTTCATGCCCACCAGTGCCAGGCGCTGGGCCGAGGTGATTTTTATAATAGGGATTTGATGCTTCCGGGCTACTTTGGCCACGTTTTCCAGGATATCGGGGGTTATTAGTCCCATGGGTGTTCTGGGCACTATGGCGTAGGTTGCTTTATCGCGCTGAAGAATGGCTCCCTTTGGTTCGTCCGTCATAATTATTCCTCCTTATTTGATATTTAAACTTACGTGTAACTATGATATATTCCAGGTAAGATGTATTTTCCCTGCCCGGTTGATGGCATTTTTATTTGGGATAGAACCTCTGGTGTCGTGTTACATTTGCATCATACTTAGCAGTTTATTTTTAAGTGGGGGATAAAATGGTTGAGACAGGAGTAATGTACACCGGTAAGGAAATAACGCCGGGTGAATTTTTTGGCCAGTTGGCTCGCTTTGTGGCCGTGCTGCGCAGCCTGGGTCTGAACACCGGCACCGCGGAGCTAAGCGATGCAGCCCGGGCACTGGCTGCGGTGGATGTGCTGGACCGGGAACAGTTTCGCCTGGCTTTGCGGGCCACCCTGGTTAAAAGACAGCGGGACGTCCGGGCTTTCGACTTGGCCTTTGATTCTTTTTTTGTCCCGGAAAAGGTTAAAGAACAGCGCCGGCAGCAGGAGGCGGAGGAAGCGGCCCGGCTGGAGCAGTTAATGGAAGACTCCGCCAATGAGTTAAAGGAAGGGGTATCCCGCAGCGGCGGTGATTGGGCCGGTGGGGCTGCCGAGCAGCTCCAATTGACCGGGGAACAGCTTAAAACCTATGCCCGCTTACCCGAAAAGGAGCGGCAGAGAATCAACGACTTGTTGGAAAGCTACCGGGGCAACCCGGTGAACGATCCGTCCAACCTTATTGCCCAGGTAGTGGAGGCTTCCCTGGATTACTGGCGCTATCACCTGAACAGGCGGGATGAGGAACAGGGTCTGGTCACGAGACAGCAGCAGGTGCAGTATACCGGTGATGAAAATGTGGATGAGGTGGTACGTGCAGTATCCCGGGAGCTGGCCTCAGAGCCCGAAGAGTCTTTGCTGGAGAGGGACATGCGTTCCATTGGCGAACAAGATATGCCCCGGGTTACCGTGCTGCTGCGCAAAATGGCCGTCCGGTTGGCCACCGGCCTTTCCCGCCGCTACCGCAGCAGTCGCAAGAAACAGGCCATTGATATCCGCCGTACTGTGCGGGGCAGTGTGCAGTACGGCGGTATTCCGCTGTACCTGCGTTATTGCAGCAAGCGGGTGCAAAAACCCCGGCTGCTACTGATATGCGATGTTTCCGCTTCCATGGCCATGTATGCCCGGCTTATCGTGCAGTTTTTGTACGGTCTGGCCGATGTGGTACGGGATATTGAAACCTTTATTTTTTCCGAGGATTTGGAACGGGTCACTCCCCAACTGCGCAAAAACCTGGGATTTGCAGGCACCATGTCCGCTATTATGGCCCAGAGCGGCCAGTGGGGTAAAACCACCAATCTGGCTCAAGCCCTGCACACATTTTGGGGGCGTTATCATAACCTGCTTACTAAAAATACCTATGTAATTATCGTCAGCGATACCAAGACTCAACAAGCCGAAGACACAGTCCGGCATTTGGCGGAAATGAAAAGACATGTGCGGGATGTGCTGTGGCTTAATACCTTGCCCCGCAGCAAGTGGCGCGACGTAAGTACGGTAGCCCTGTTCAGCCGGGAGGTGCGCATGCTGGAAAGCAATACCCTGTCTCAGCTTGAACGTTCACTGCGCAGCTTATAACTAAAAACGCCGGCATAAATTCGCGATACATGTATACTTAAGTGAAAGGTATGCCAAGCCCGGTGGTGGTAACGCTTTGAGCATTATCACCACTCGTTTTTTACGTATATTATGAATGGTGTATACAATTTTTACCCTATTAGCAGGAGTAAGCATTTATGTGCAGAATTTCATTTATATATAAATAACACCGAGGTGAAATTCGCAAATGAGCTTTTCAAGGAGACCCGTAGTAGCTGCTAAAACCATTAACAACCCCAGTCATCAGGAGTTAAAAGCCCTGGCCCGGGAAGGTAATAAAACTACCAAGTATAATAGTGCCAGTTTTATTTCCTCCGTGCGTAACCGGAGCGCTAAAAAAACCTACATTGTCGAAGACGGGGTGCCCCTGGGTGTAGACCAGCAGGGCATTTCCATTGAGGAAGCCAACCGCATTGCTGATGAAGTGCACGAGTATTTGAAGAAGCAAGAGGTTATCAGGCTGGACCGCCAAATGGGAATGCACCCCGATTTCAGCCTGCATTGCCGTCTGTACATCACCTCCAAATTTGCCCGCATTCCCCTGAAATGGAATATTATGCTCTTCCCGCCGGCCAATCCCGATGCCGAACCTGATTTGGTCAGTATTTATGTGCCCGAATGGCCGGAAAGAGTTATATTTTGCCACCCTCTTTCCTACACCACTTACATTTTGGGTACCGATTATTTCGGTGAAGCCAAAAAATCTTTCCTGCGTATGGCCATGTTCCGTGCCAAAAAAGCGGGCGGGCTTGGTTTTCACGCCGGTAGTAAAGTATTGCGGGTAAAATCAGCGGATAATTCGTTGAAAGATGTGGGTTTCCTCCTATTTGGCCTGAGCGGAACAGGAAAAACCACGCTAACTATGCATGATCATAATTTAACGCCGCCGGAGCAAGCCATCATCAGGCAGGATGATGTGACGATGATGAACCCCCGGGGCTATTGCTATGGTACCGAAAACGGTTTTTATATCAAAACCGAAGGTCTGGACGAGTCCCAGAAGGTATTATATCAAGCGGCACTGAGCCCCGAGGCGATTTTTGAAAACGTAAAGGTGAACGACGACGGCTCCATTGACTTTGACAATAGCGAACTGACTTCCAATGGCCGGGGCGTTATTCGCAGGGAAGATGTTGCAGGTGTTGATAACAGTATCGACCTGGACAAAGCCCACCGCCTGATATTTATCACCCGTCATGACAAGATTGTTCCGCCGGTGGCTAAACTGGATCCCCGCCAGGCGGCAGCTTTTTTTATGCTGGGCGAGTCCGTTGAAACCTCGGCCGGTGACCCCACCAAAGCAGGACAGTCCAAGCGGGAAGTGGGCACCAACCCGTTCATCGTCGGTCCCGAGGGAGAGGAGGGCAACCGCCTGCTGGAAATCCTGGAAGCCAACCCCGACATGGAATGTTATTTACTTAACACCGGCAGCATTGGCATGGGGGGTAACCGTCCGGGGGTTAAAATCAGCATTCATGCCTCCACCACCATTCTCAAGCATATTGCCACCGGCGAAATAAAATGGAAAACAGATCCCGATTGGGGTTACCAGGTGCCGGAATATATCCCCGAACTTGATATGGCCGTTTACGATCCCCGTTCTTATTATAGCGAAGAGGAGTTTGGGGCAATGGTGCAGCAACTAAGGGAGGAAAGGGTCCGGTGGTTGGAAAAATACCCGGAATTAAAACCCGAAATTGTGAACACCATTAAGTGCTTGAATAAATAGCCGGCCGGGTGCGGAAGCCAAAAACTCGTGTATAACATATAGATAAATGAGGAGGGGAGACAGTTGGGTGACATGCATAACTGTCTCCTTATTTTTCCGCTGTGGAACGTTCACCGGTTGCTGTTTGAAAAGCCCGCGTGAGATATGCTTATATATCCACTGGCTTTTTACGGCGCTCACGCGGTTGACATTACACAGGTGCTGGGTGTTGACTTTAGCACCCGCTTTGTCATTATACATAAAAGCAAAAGGCATGAATAATCGACTAATACCAGCGGTTAATTTGGAGGTTTGCATGTCGTTATATTTCGCGGCGATTTAATTCACAGCTGTTCACCAAGCGGCAAGGAGGTGTGTTGTCTGGTTTGGCCTTGCGAGCATGAGGTAAACCGGATTGTTTATGATGAATGTGTTGGTAACCGGAGGTGCCGGGTATATCGGTAGCCATGTGGTAAAAGAACTGCTAAAGCGGGATTACCTGGTGGTCACGCTGGATAATTTGAGTAAGGGTCACCGGGACGCTGTGACCGGCGGGGTGTTCGTGCAGGGGGACTGCGGCGACAGTGTGCTGGTTGGTGAACTGGTCAAACAATACCGAATTAACGCTGTTGTGCACTTGGCTGCGGATAGCCTGGTGGGGGAATCCATGACCAGGCCGGATAAATACTGCCGGAATAACCTGAGTAACGGTGTGGAATTTCTTACTGCTCTGGTGCAGGCGGGGGTGCGGCAGTTTATTCTGTCGTCCACGGCCGCGGTTTACGGCGAACCCGAATATACACCCATTGATGAAGCCCACACCACCCGCCCGATAAATGTTTACGGCGGTACTAAACTGATGTTGGAGCAAATACTGAATTGGTATGAGCAGGCATTCGGGTTGCGTTATGTTGCATTGCGTTATTTCAACGCCGCCGGTGCCGACCCCGAAGGCAATATCGGCGAAGACCACGATCCGGAGACGCATTTGATTCCTTTGATAATGCAGGCGGCTCTGGGCAAACGGGACAAGATAACAATTTACGGCACGGATTATCCCACCCCTGATGGCACCTGCCTGCGGGATTACATTCACGTTTCCGATTTGGCCGTAGCCCATATACTGGCGCTTCAGGCACTTGAGGCGGGCGCCGCTTCCGCTGTATATAATCTGGGCAATGAACGGGGCCACTCGGTGCGCGAAGTGGTGGATGCCGTGCGACGGGTAACAGGGCAAGATTTTACGGTGGAGGAAGGGCCGCACCGGGAGGGCGACCCTGCCGTGCTGGTGGCCAGTTCGCGCAAAATAAAGGAATGTCTAAACTGGCAACCGCGTTACGGTGAACTGGAGGATATCATACGCACAGCCTGGGCGTGGCACAGCAGTCATCCCGGCGGTTACCCCAAAAACAAACCTGGTCGCTAAAACGGCCGGGCATTGTATATAAAAACCGGGTACCGATTCTCCCCAGGAGAATCGGTACCGGCAATCACAACTCATCAAGGCCTTGGCACAACCTTCACACAGAGTTTTGTTTCGCTTATTAACTCAGCGCAAATACGCAGTTCAATGTCCAGTTTGATGCGGTCGTTTTCGATCATGGCCGAAGCCGAAACCAGGGGTTTTTTCCCTGTTATTATTCTAACCTCCAGATTGCCGGTATTGGGGCAATTGAAGTTATCCAGGGGTAATAATTCGTCAAAGTTAAACGGGTATTGCAGCACACTGGTTTCTTTGCCATGTTCGCGTATATACCACATGTGAATTTGGCAATGTCCTTTGGCCCGCAGGGAATTTACCCCGGTACCGGATTCTTCCACCTCCGGTTTTTGCAGTCTTAACCCGATAACCGAACAGCCCATAATCTGGTTGGGCACGCAAACCCGGGGTAGATCAATATAACGGATATATTTAAACGACTTTTGGGCCGTACCGCATACGGTTTTGGTGAAAATCTCCCGGCAGGTATTCCTGGAGCAGGTTATGGCTTTTGCTTCCGTCCCCGCAGCCTCGCTCACCTTTATCCCTCCTGTAAAAGTATTGGTTTTAAAACGTTCAATACGGTATAGATCCTTTCTCGTTGTCCAATTATTCCCTTGTCAAAATATAATATGTTAAAGGCTGTTTAAGTGTGCGAAAACGGGGTGGTAAATACGATTGTGGGCAGGAACGATGAAAAAAGATGTGGAAATTGTATCACAATTGCTTTACCAGTGATAATGTATTAATAGCAGCTTAGGCGGGGAGATGGTTTATTGGATAAAATTGATCTGTTATTGCCAGACGGCGGCACTTATCAAATAGATAACAAACCGGGCCTAACTTACATTATCGGGCCCAATGGTACCGGCAAATCCTATGCACTGAAAAGGTTTGCCCGGGAAAACCTTGATGAGGCGCTTTATATACTGCCCACCCGGGACGATGTGCGGCGCAATTTGGCTCCTGTGGTCAGGCGGGAAGAGGAAGATTTTTTCAGGGAATGGCTGGTCTATGATCAAATTTGCCGGTACTGGAACCGGGCGGTCAAGCAGCCCGGCCTTTTGGCTCTGGCCTTCTCCTTTCTGGAAAGGCTGGGTGTACCCCAGCGGGTATCGGTGAGCGTGGAGGATGGTGAGGTCAAGTTTTGCATGTCCGGCGAAGACGGTTGTAATTTGCCCGCCCGTGATGCCCCTGGATTACTTAATCTACCCCTGCTGGGCATTGCGGTTTATGACCCGGAACGCAAGCTGGTAATCATTGATGAACCCGAGCAATCCCTGCATCCCCAGGCCCAGCATATTTTTGTGCAGGTTTTACGTGAGGTGGCCCGGCTGCAGGATAAACACTTTATTTTAATTACCCACTCGCCCTCTATGGTGGATTTGCGTGATGCCAAAGATTTGGCCAGAATGGTGTTTTTCAGACGCCCCAAAAATTACCTGGTAGAGCGCAAGGTTTTCCAGCTCAGCCCCGAGGACGCCGGACAATATGCCGATCTGTTGCCCAGTTTAACCACCTATAAGAGGGAAGTGCTGTTTGCCGATAAAGTGATTTTAGTGGAAGGCCAGCATGACCGCGATGTATTGACGGCATTGATTGAGTCCGGGGGTTTTCGGGTATCTCTGGCCCGTACCAGTGTGTTGCCCCTGGGCGGGGTGGGTTATATGGCCAGGTACACGGCCTTCTTTAAAGAAATAGGTGTTAAACCCTTTGTAATTTGCGACCGGGACGTGGTATACCCCACGTCGGCCATTCGCTGGTACTGCGGGCGTATGGAGGGAGATAGTTTTGACTGGCGGGGATGGGTTAGCCTGTCTAAAGCCAAGGCCCATGCCCGGGGTTTGCCGGTGGCGGATCAGGGTGACCGGCCCAGTTGGCAGCCCGGTGAGTTTGATATTTTGGACCGCCTGGCCGGTGCGGTGCGGAAGTTGATGAAAAGGGCACTGGAACGGGTGGAGGAGTTTAAGGATGAACTGGTGCCGGTGGAGTCAATGGCCGGTTTACTGGGGGAATTACATAAAAAATGTTCCCCCGGCGGTGATTACCGGGAATACCGGGCCTATCACCTGCTATTGTCCGTTGCTTTGGGTCCCGTGGATTGGCAAAAAACCCCGGTGGCGGATATTTTCAGCCGGTTACGGGAGGCCTATGAACAACTGGCGGAGCAGGCTGACCGCCTGGATATTCTGATCCTGCGGTCCGGGCGGCTGGAAGATATTTATATACACAGCGGGCGCCAGGATTGGTCAAAAACGGAAAAGTCGCTGCGCGAGGCAGCGGACATTCGTACCTATTACCAGGGCAGGCAGGAACAAATAGACGTGGATTATGCGGAGCTGATTGAGCCACTGTTGAGAAAGCGTTTTATCATGCGTTTGAACAATGGTATACCCCACGAGGCCGCCGCCGTGCTATCGGGTAAAATTCACGAAATTTATGACTTTTTGTTTGGAGCGGGAGAGCTGTTCAGGCGTATCCAGCGCCTGGAAAACAGCGGCAAGTTGGAGGAGATATCCCCCGGGGCGCGGGTGGTGTCATATGATACCAAGGCCAGCCCCCCCGAGGTGACTATACAGATACCCCTGCTAAAGGGATACTTATCGCCTGACGGCAGCATTACCTTGAAGGCGGGTGTGCGGCCCGAGGTGTTTAACTTGTTGTATCAGGGACCGGTAAAGAGAGAACCGGTATAAACAGCAACAAACGGCCGCAAGCACTTCGGTAACTGCTACTGTCCGTTTATACCGGCCTTGAATAAATTAATATTTATGCACCGGTATAATAAACTTGAAGCGGCTGCCAAAAACCGTCAACCAGCTGCTCAATGCTGACTTGTTTCCCCATTTGCCGGTAAGTTTGCAAGTAAACCTCCGCCAACCACCTGGAATGGAGGTGATACTGCCGCGGGTTGTCACCATCTATGGTTATTCTGTAGATATTATTCGGTTTCATTATATCCACCTCCGGTTGTTTATATTATACATATTATACATGTAATTATTTAACCGGGCAACTTAATATTTAATTTTTGTGTTTGTCTTAAAGAATGCCATATAGGAACGGGTATGCCATAAATCAGGTACAGCCACGTGCTTTTGGATTGGTAACCGGGGCATTATAAAGGCAGGCTTTTGAGATTTGGGCGGCATTGCATTAAAATATAACCAGCGCGTTAATTTATGTTGAACAGGCCTTGTTAACTATCTGCCGGGTGCCGCAACGGGTAACCGGTGATTTATATTAATATGAAATATATACCTTTCATTTGCCCGGAGGGGCTCGGGGGGCACTACCGTGAAAAAAATTTTTGTGGTGGACGACGACGCTCATATAACCAAAATAATACGTGATTATCTGGTCCGGGAGGGGTTTTCCGTCTGCGTTTTCCCCGGCGCGGACAGCCTGCTGGCGGAACTGGAGCGCGGGATGCCCGATATGTTTATACTGGACATTATGATGCCCGGCATGGATGGGCTGGAATTGTGCAGGGAAATCCGCCGCCGGGGGAATGTACCCGTGATATTTGTTTCCGCCCGGGGTGAGGAAATGGACCGGGTGCTGGGCCTGGAACTGGGCGGTGATGATTATTTGACCAAACCCTTTTCCCCCCGGGAACTGGTGGCCCGGGTGCGAACCGTGCTGCGCCGGACAGGTACGGGAAAGCGCCCGGCGGTGGAGGATGAGGTGCGGGTGGGTGACCTGGTGATTTACCCGGGCCGCCGGGAAGCTGCTGCCGGGACGGAAAGGCTGGAATTAACGGTCAAGGAATTCGACCTGCTGCACCTGCTGGCGGCAAATCCCGGGCAAGCGTTTAGCCGTGAGCAAATCTTGAACCGGGTGTGGGGATACGACTATGTGGGGGACAACCGGGCGGTGGACGACGTGGTTAAGCGGTTGCGGCGCAAGATGAAGGATAGCGGAACCCGGGTCAGGGTAAATACGGTGTGGGGTTATGGGTATAAAATTAACGATTAGGCGAAAAAGTATTGCATTGCGGATAGCGCTTGGTTACCTGGCGGTGATATTGCTCACCGGGCTGCTGGTGGCTTCCTCCTTTTGGCTGCTACTCAGCAGGCACCTGGAGCAGGCGGCCCGGGAGAACCTGCAACGGGATGCCCAAAATTTAGCAGGTGTTATGGATGAGCACCCGGGGGAAGGGTCCGGGCAGCGGGGCATGATGATGCACCGTTTTATGACCTATCACATGCTGGGCCGGGTTATCCAGGGGGAATACCTGCTGGTGAACCGCCGGGGTGTGGTGCTGGAAAGCAGTATTAACGATGAGTTTGTGGGCCATGCACTGGACCCGGAGATGGTGGCGGAGTTGGCTGCCGGTGTTTATGAAGGCCAGGTAACCATGGGTCGGGAACGCTACGTGGCGGTGGCTCGTTACCTGGGCGGTGCCGCCGGTCAGGGCGGCGCGGTGGTGCTGCTCACCAGGGTGGAGAGCCTGGAGGAAATTCAACGGGAGTTACTGGCCCTTTTACTGGCCAGCCTGGTTTTGCCTGTGCTGGTGGCCCTGGGGATTACCGTGTTTTTAGCCCGGCACATTTCCCGCCCGCTTGATTTACTCAAGGAAAAGGCGCAGCTGGTGGCCAGGCGTAACTTTGGCTGGCGGGTGCCGGTGGATACCGGTGATGAAATTGGTGAGCTGGGCCGGGCCATCAATGCCATGGACGAACAGCTGGCGGAATATGACCGCGCCCAGAGGCAGTTTTTCCAAAATGCTTCCCATGAGCTAAAAAGTCCGTTGATGTCAATTCAGGGTTATGCCGAAGGGATACGTGACGGAGTTTTTCATGGTGAAGAAGCGGAGCGCGCTCTGGAGGTTATCGCGCGTGAAACCGGGCGGCTGAAAAAATTGGTGGAAGAGCTGCTTTACCTGGGTAAATTGGAAAGCGACTCGGAGGTTTACAAATTTGAAGACATCGAGCTTGGCGAAGTGCTGGAACAGGCTGCTCAGGCTCAGCAGGTAGTGGCACTGGAAAGAAATATCAAGCTTGTAATGCAGAATTACCCGGATGTCCACCTGCGGGGGGATGGCGAAAAACTGGTGCGGGCTTTTGTCAATTTAATTGCCAACGCGATACGTCATGCCGCGTCCCGGGTTGAGGTGCTGGCCTTGGAACAGGGGAAAGCGGTACAGGTGACCGTGCTTGATGATGGTCCGGGGTTTACCGGTGAAGATTTGCGCCGGTTGTGGGAGCGGTTTTATAAAGGTCCCCGGGGCGGCAGCGGGCTGGGATTACCCATTGCCCGGGCCATTATTGAGGAACACGGGGGCACTGTCCGGGCCGGCAATGCCCGCTGTGGTGGAGCCGAATTGGTGGTGACACTGCCCCGGGCCGGTAATTAACCAAACCTTTACAATAAGTTGTTTGAATTTTTACACGGGGCATATATAATAAGCATATAATTAATATTGTGGCATATATTTATTGAGTCACAATAAACGAGGAGGATTGAGATATGACCAAAGACTTGATTGACCAAATTCTGCGTGACATTGGCCTGGAGAAAATTGAAACAGAGCCCGACGAAGCCAGGCGGGAAGCCCTATCCGAGGGCGGGGAAAATAAAAAATAGGAGGGATTATCGTGTACATCGAAAATAAGTAGCCGGGGGCCGGTTGTAGTATTAAACCGCCCCCGGTTTTATATTTTATTGGGACACCCATACCGCTAACGCGGCACCAGCAGAGGATGAAAATTATCTAGCGCTATTTTCAGATATAGCAAATACATTGCAGGCAATATTGTATAGTCACCCACCGTCAGCTCGGCCGAGGCTGCCCCCGAACTATTCCGCTCAGAATTAGCCACATAATCCACTAACTGCCAGGGTATACTTGATTTGTATCCTTACTGTGAAACGGTGCTATTAAATGTCCCTGATTGCGGAGGTTAGAATATGTTATGGTGGAAAAGGTTGTCCAAGTATCTTTTATACCAGGAACCTCACCCCTATAAGTCCCTTTTTGAGTCCGGTGCCGAGGACCGGGCGGAAAAAGGGGTCGGGAATCAGCAAAAAAACACTGATGCGGCGCCTGAGCAATCGGAACGGGAAGAGATCCCCGGTAGCGAATACGCAGAGCAAAGTAAGTCGGAGCGGGCCGAAAATGCAAAGCCCCGTCGCAATGGCAGTAATGTTCCCAATGGCCGGCGATCCACGCGAAAAAGATCCCGGGGTAGTACTGTCATGCAAGATAAACCTGCCGGTCGGGTGTCTGAAAACCAGGATATAGATGCCATTATACATGAAAAGGTGGAACTGGTTTACGATCTGGAGCAAAACAGGCAAACGCTGGCTAAAATATTCCGGGTGCCCCGGAACAAGGATGTTGTATTCCGCAGCTTAACCATCGGTATTGACCCGCCCGTCAAAGCATTACTGGTCTTTATTGACGGTATCACCAACTCCCAGGTGCAAAACATGGCCATACTGCAGCCTTTAATGCTGTTGTCCGGTATCTTTGTTCATGGCACCGGAGGTGAAACCGGGCCCCGGGTTGATACTTTTTTTAAAGACACCTTTGACCGGGCCAAGGAGGCACTGGTGCCCAACAATCAGGTGACTGTTACCCATACCTATGCCCGGGTGGCGGAAGACGTGCTGGGCGGTAACTCCGCATTGCTTATTGATGGTTATAACCAGGCCCTGTTGTTGGAGACCAAGGGATGGCAGTATCGCAGCGTTACTACCCCCCAGGTGGAGGCTGTCATCCGGGGTCCCCAGGAAGCTTTCACTGAGCAGATCAGGGTCAATACCTCACTGGTGCGGAAAATCATTCACCGCCCTTCCCTGATCACAGAATTTATCAAGGTGGGCAACTCAGCACCCATGCAGTGCGCCATTATGTACCTGGACGATTTGGCCAATCCCGATCTGGTACGGGAGGTCAAGCACCGCCTGGAGTCCGTGAGCGGGGATTTTATGCATGAAACCGGTCTTTTAGAACAAATGATTGAAGACACTCCCTGGTTATTGGTGCCGCAGATACTCACCACCGAGCGCCCTGACCGGGTGGCCGCCAGCTTGCTGGAAGGACAGGTGGCAATACTGGTGGACGGGAACCCCTTTGTTATGGTGGTACCCTGCACATTTTTTGCACTGATGCAGGCGCCGGAAGACGCGTATATCAGGTGGCCGCTGGGTTCGTTTGTGCGCATAATTCGCTATCTGGGATTATTCCTGACGCTGCTGCTGCCCGCCCATTATGTGGCTATAATTGCCTATCACCAGGAGTTTATTCCCACTGACCTGTTGCTGGCCATAACGGGGTCAAGGGAAAAAGTACCCTTTCCCTCTATTGTGGAGGTACTGATAATGGAACTATCCTTTGAGCTGATTCGGGAGGCCGGAATCAGAATACCCGGCACCGTGGGTACAACCCTCGGCATTGTTGGAGCTTTGATTTTGGGACAGGCAGCGGTGGCTGCCAACATCGTCAGCCCAATACTAATTATTGTGGTGGCGGTGACCGCCCTGGGTTCCTTTGCCATACCGAACTATTCCTTTTCCCTGACCGTGAGAGTGCTGCGGTTCTATTACATTATTTTGGGGTCATTTCTAGGTCTTTTGGGTATAATGGTGGGCTTTTTTATCCATCTAGGTGTTACAGCTACCCTGAAATCCTTTGGTGTGCCCTTTTGGGCTCCTGTAGCACCGGTGACCCGCAAAGGGAACGATTATTTTTTGCGAGGTCCCCAGTGGCGGCAGAAGTCCCGGCCCGATTATCTTGAACCCCTGCAAATACAGCGCCAGCCCAAAAAAAGCCGGGGCTGGCGGTATGATAAAGAACCCTGGGGGGGGGCAGGGGCAAATTGAGTCGGCAAAAACCCGTGGTTGGGGTATCCGAAGCGGTGACGTTATTATTCGTTGTTATTTCTGCTAAAATTTTTTTAACCCAGTCCATATTCCTTTACCACAGAGGGATGAATGCAGCCTGGGTAATTCCCATTGTTCTTATGTTTGTCGGCCTGGCCGGTGTGCTGCTATTGGTTGCACTGCTCAACCGGTTTCCCGGCCGGGATTTGGTCCAGGTGGGGGAAGAACTGACCGGGCCTTATATTAACTTTTTCTTTGGTCTTTTTTACCTGGCTGTGTTTGTGCTTGGTGCCGGATTTACCCTGCGGGCGATCAGTGAACACATGGTGGCCGGTTTTTTCCCTGATACGCCCATTAGTTTGGTGGCCGGTTCCTTTATATTAGCCACTATGGTGGTTAGTTACCTGGGCCTGGAAGCGGTGGTGCGTACAGCCAGGCTACTGGTGGGTATACTGCTTGCCACCGGACTGGCGCTGGTGGCGCTAACCGCTCCCCTGTGGAGTTTTGCCAGTCTGTTTCCCATTTGGGGTGCCGGCCCGTTGGAACTTTTCAAGGGCGTCCTGGAAAACACCGGGGTCTATGTATCCATACTGTTACTGGGTATCATTTATCCCTTTTTGCCCGGCAATACGGGAAAAAAGATTGGCTTTTGGGGAGTGGGTATTACGGGAATCATTTCTCTACTGGGGGTGCTGGTACCGATTCTGGTTTTTACATATCCCACGGTTACCGAACTTACCCTGCCCTCCTTTGAAATGGCCAGGATTATAAATATCGGTCGTTTTGGCCAGCGGATGGAAGTGGTTTTTTTACCCATGTGGGTTTTTGCCAATATGATTTACCTGTCGGCTTCACTATATGGCGGTGCCGCAGTACTCTGCCGGCTTTGCGCCCTGGATGATTACCGGCCCTTTGTATTATCCATGGGGGTATTTATCACGGTGGTGGCCTTTATAACCCAGAACGCCCCCCAGGCCACTTACTGGTATCAGGATTATATAATTCGTTATAGTTTTGCTATATTAACCGGTATTGTGTTGTTATTGCTATCAGTGGCTTATTTAAAGTCGCGGGGAGGTGGGCGCGGTGCATAACGTCGAATTGCTTAAAGTACTGCGCAAAGCCCTGGTGGTAATTATGCTTGGTGCTGCATTGCCCCTGGCCGGTTGCTATGATTATTCCGAACCCGATGAAAAGGCCTGGGTACTGGCCATAGGTGTTGACAAGGGGCGGGAAAACAAGCTTACAGTTACGTCGGTGATAGCGGTGCCCAAAAATATTGCCGGGAGTGGCGAACAGGGTGCCTCCGGGGGGGACGGCCAGGGAGTTTTTTTTACTGTTTCCATAGATTCACCTACTGTTTTAAGTAATCTGGAACTAGCCAATACCGTGGTGGACAGGCGGGTTAGCCTCAGTCATATCAAATGGATAGTTTTTTCCCGGGAGCTGGCCGAGGAAGGTATCGGGGAGTACGTGGCCCCGCTGGTGCGTTTTCACCAGTTCCGTCGCTCCTCCCAGTTAATTATATGTGAAGGTCGGGCCGAGGATTTTTTATCCAAAGGGATGCCCAAGATGGAAGACAATGTGGGCAAATTTTACGAGCTTATGCAGCGGGGCTGGCGATTTACCGAGTTTATCCCCTTTGACTCGTTCCATCAATTTTATTATAAATCGGAATCACCGGGGGTGGAACCTATAGCCCCATTGGCCGCCCTGGGTAGTGAGGAACCTGTTTACCCGGATAATTCGCCCAAGCCCAAAGGGCAATACCTGGCCGGGCGTTTACCACGCAAGGGGGGCAGTGAAATAGAAATTATGGGCGGTGCGGTATTTAAAGAAGGCCGGATGGTGGGTACTCTAAACGGTGATGAGGTGGGGGTGCAAAAATTGTTTTTTGGTACTTTAAAACGTACCATTCTAGATGTTCCCGATCCCAATCACCCGGACAATTATATCATAGTCGATGTGGTACCCAGGGAAAAGCCCCGGGTGGATATTACCATTGCCGGGAACCGACCACAAATTAGCATAGATATTAAATTGGAGGGGGGAATTATTTCCCTGCAATCCGGAGAAGACTACGAAATACCGGAACGGTTGCATATCGTGGAAGAGGCTGTGCAAAGGGCCTTTACAGAGGATATAAACAATACCATAGCCAGGAGTAAACAATTAAATGCCGATTTTTTGGGCTTTGGTTTACATGCCCAGAAGCTATTCCCAACCTGGCCGCAGTGGATTGCCTTTAACTGGGAGGATAAGTACCAGGAGGCCGAAATTGTTGTTAATGTTGATTACAGGCTGCGCCGCACCGGCCTGGTACATGAAATGCAACCGCTGAGATAGTGCCCGGGCCTGGTGTGGGCGGAAATGGTGATTGTGCATGGAGGTATTTATCAATGTTTGACCTTTTAATACTACTGGCGGTGACTTTGATTTCAATACATGTGGCCAGCTACGGCTGGTATGCTCTGCATAAAGAAAAAAAACTGCGTGGTGCAGTGGGGGCCTTTGTGGTTGCCGGTGCCACCCTGGCAGCACCGGTGTTGCTAATGTTGTATTATGCCCTGGCCGGCTAAAAAAACCTGTGCCCGGCGGCACAGGTATTTTTTTGGTGAATAAGAAGGAATTAAGAGTTTAATGTCGAAAGATGGCAAATTAGATTGAAATTAGCTGGATAATTTAGGTAGCGGTTAAGCCGGGTCATAATAGGAATTGCCATTTAAGTTAACCGTTCAAGGGGAGGGTTACATGCCGGGGGATAAGTTAAATATGGATTATAAATGACAAAATTCGAAACATAGATTGTATCTAACATTGTACATAGGTTTGTGAGTTATAATGGTTGTTTATAAATATTAATAATGGAAGAGGAGATGTTGGGGACATGAATGTAAGTTTGAAGTTGAAATTAATGATGGTCATAGGTGTTTTATTGTTTGTGGCAGTGGCGGTAGTGGGATATTCTTCAATTTCTGTCATGCGCGATAATTTAAAAACGGAAGCGCAATTGAAGCAAAGAATGTTGGCGGAGGCTTTTGAAAAGCAGGTTGAGCAGTTTCTCTACGATGCCATGGGTATGGTAAAAACAACGGCGCAACTGCCGGATGTTAAAGACGTATCCTCCATACCATTGATTCAGGAGGAGTTTATGGGTGTTCCTTTGGAGGTGGACCGTGAAAAAAGAGATATTCTCAATTTTATTATAGATAATTACGGATATTTTGCTTATATGGAACAAATTACTGCGCCGGGCGCGGGCTATAACATTGTTCTTGAGCCGTGGGAATATCAATTGGACCTGAAACAATTGGACTTTGGTCACCGTAACTGGGCCCAGCAAGCCATATCCAAAATGGATACCCATGTTTCCGAAGTCTATATCAGTTCTTCACTGCAAAAACCTGTTGTCGCCATATCCCACCCGGTTACCGGTGCCAACGGTGAACTGACAGCCGTATTAATGGGCGCTTTGACATTGGAGCGTTTAAGTGAATTTACCAACCAGTTAGTATACGGTAATACAGGCCAGGCTTATTTGGTGGATCAAAACGGAATTATCGCGGCACATAAAAATGCTGCCTATGTGCAGGAAATGAAAGACGCTTCCGGTGTGCCAATGGTCCAGTTGGCCATGCAGGGTAAAACCGGGGAGGGTGAATTTGCTGATCCTTTAACCCAAAAACAGGTTTACGCACATTATATGCCGGTGGCGGATACCGGGTGGAGTTTAGTGGTGCAGCAGGATATTGATGAAATGTATGCTCCCGTACAAGCTGCAATTAATCGTGCTCTATTAATATGCTTGGTACTATTGGCGATAGCTGCTGTTGTTGGCTTTTGGGTAACCAACAATATAACCAGGCCAATTATCCAGTTAAAGAATGAAGCCGGTATTATCGCCCAGGGGGATTTAACGCTGGAATTGAATACAAGCGGTAGCAAGGATGAAATAGGCTCTCTTAAAATAGCGTTTGCTGAAATGGTGAACAACCTGAAAAGCATGATAGTTAATGTTCGAGATAATTCTGATCGATTGGCATCACATAGCCAGGAACTTGCTTCTTCCAGTGAGGAGGTAAGCGCCACCGTGGAGGAAGTGGCCAGCACTACCAGTGAAGTTGCGGCCACATCAACCCAAGGGGCGGAAAATGCCGAAAAAGCAACCGGAGAATCGGAACAAATGCAACATTTAGCCGAGGAAGGAAACCAGGCAGTCAAGGATACGGTGACTAAAATGCATGCTATTTCCGAAGCATCAAAAAATGTTGCCTCAGCCATTAGAAATCTTGGTGAGCAATCGAGCCAAATTGGGGAGATTACCAGCGTGATAACCAATATAGCAGAACAGACCAACCTCTTAGCCTTAAACGCTGCCATTGAAGCGGCCCGGGCCGGGGAACAAGGCCGGGGATTTGCCGTGGTAGCCGAGGAAGTGCGCAAGCTGGCGGAAAAATCAGCGGTAGCCGCCAATGAAATTGCCGGGTTAATAGAAAAAATACAGGTGGGAGTCGGGCAAGCTGTAACCGCTATTGAAGGTAGTGTGGAAGAGGTTAAAGAAGGGGTGCAGGTGGCCAATAACGCCGGTGCTTTACTGGACCAAATTATCAACGCCATACAAAATAATACACTGGTAATTAAAGATATCGCCGGCGGGGCTCAGCAAACTAACGAGGGCATGCAGCAACTGTCCGCATCAAACCAGCAGATAGCGTCCACTGTGCAGCAAGTGTCCGCTGCGGCTCAAGAATTGGCTAATATATCAGCGGAATTGCAAAATACTATTTCGAGATTTAAAATAAATTAGTTATAGATTGTCACAATCCTTAATGGGAACCGGATCAAATTGAAACTAAAGTAAGTTTTGATCAGTTGTTAATTAAATAGTTCTCCTGCGTGGGTTTTTTACATCAAGCCCACGCTTTTTATTCCGGTGGCAGAACGCAGGTCCTGTGGATAACTCTTGCCGCCCTAAAAAGCGTATTTATTCCTCCGCGCAGGTACGGAACAATGAGCGGTTGGCCGGTAACCCGGGTTTATACACAACCATAAACAGTTTATCCACAGGTTTACCCACATTATCAACACCCCGGTATTAAAATTATCCACTTCCCGCGCCGGCGGTTAACACGGCACCTGCGTAAGCAGCGCAAAAAATCAGTTAACGTTGAAATTATAAGTGGATTTTAAGAGGCCTTTCGAACAGCCCGTTCAAGTATAAAGACAATATAATTAAATATGATATAATTTTTATAATCTCAACGGTTGAGCCATCTAATGACAAGCACCGGCACCTCCCGGCTTAAATAAATCATCATTTATTTGATTAAACTTAACAAATGGGGGAAAAAATGCTGCAGCGGGGTTATTTGGAACGGTTACGGGATATGCTTAGTTATAAAAGGTTAAAACACTCGCTGGGTGTACGGGATACTGCGGTTAAGCTGGCCCAGTTTTATGGTGCCGACAGCCGAAAGGCCGCCCTTGCGGGCTTGCTGCACGATTGCGCCCGGGATCTACCAGGGAAGAAATTATTGCTACTGGCCCGGCAGAACCATATACCCGTTGACGAAGTGGATGAGGCCTTGCCGGTTATTTTACATGCTCCTGTGGGGGCATTACTGGCCGGGCGACAGTTTGGTGTGCAGAACCAGGCCGTTTTACAGGCTGTTGCTTTGCATACGCTGGGCGACAAGGATATGACATTACTGGATAAAATAATATTTATTGCAGACAAAGCTGAGCCCGGGCGTGCTTTTCCGGGTGTACAGGAACTGCGGGAAATTATGTGGCGGGACTTGGACCGGGCTATGCTGTGGTGTTTGGACGCTACCATAACAATGTCACTGCGCAATGGTGAATTAATTCACCCCAAAGCTGTAAGTACACGTAACTGGATTAGACTTAAACTATCTTAACAATAGCGTTAGGTAATTTCCATCCTTTTTGCTGGTGTCGGGTTAGCGGCACGGATGTCTAAATTAAAGAAAAGCCTGTTTAGCTTTGGGCTGTGATAAAAGGATGCCTGTTTTACTTGTTTTCTATCACCGGGCAGGAACTTTCAGAACCGGGGCGAATATCAATTATAATACGAAAAAGTATACGAATAATTTTTAGGGGGATTGCTTGTTGATAATTGAACCTGGTGTTCTTGTGCAGTTGGCTGTAGAAGCGGCGGAAGGTAAAAGGGCTATGGATATCACCGTGTTAAACATCGGTGGGGTTTCCGTGGTGGCGGAGTACTTTGTTATTTGCAGTAGTAGATCGCCGGTACATGCCCGGGCCATTGCCGATGCAATTGAAGATAAATTACAGCAGCACAGCGTTGGTCAACCACGCAGGGAAGGGTTCAGGACGGCGCAGTGGGTTTTACTGGACTACGGTTCGGTGGTAATCCATATTTTCCAGGAGGAACAACGCCGTTTTTACAATCTGGAGCACTTGTGGGGAGACGCCCAGGTAGTAAAATCCCCGTTAAGTATGTAACTAATTTGGCGTTGACTTTCAATATTTATTATTTTATAATTATGGTCAGTTCAATATGCTAAAAACTGTGAAGGGGAGTAGTAATATCGCTGTTTACCCCCAGAGAGCCGCCGGTTGGTGCGAGGCGGTGGGTAAGGTGAATGAACTCGCCCCGGAGTTGCCCGGTGGAAAAAAGTACACCGGGACGGCAAGTACCGTTAACACACCAAGTGGTTAAAGTCATGGGGATGTAGCTCAGATGGGAGAGCGCCTGAATGGCATTCAGGAGGTCAGGGGTTCGATTCCCCTCATCTCCACCAACGGCTTTATCAATTAGGGTGGTACCGCGAGAAATACCTCTCGTCCCTTACCGGGATGAGAGGTTTTTATTTTAAATTTTCAGCTTTAATACGTTAATCAGACAAAGAATCAGGGGTGATAACATGAAAAATTTACAGAGTCAAATTACCATGGGCGAGTTGCTGGATCTGTCAGCAGGAAGGTTCCCCCATAATGAAGCACTGGTTTACCCGGACAGGGATCTAAGATATACATACCGGCAGTTTCAGCAGCAATGCAACCGGGTGGCCAAATCATTAATGGCCCTGGGTATTAGAAGGGGCGAACATATTGCTCTGCTGGCCCCCAATATACCGGAATGGGTCATATTGCAATTTGCCTGTGCCAAAATGGGAGCGGTATTGACGTCGGTAAATACCAATTACAAAGTTTTCGAGCTGGAATACTTACTCCGCCAGTCCGATTCCACCACTTTGATTTTTTCCAGCGGTATAAAAGATTCGAACTATGTGGACATGGTATTTGAATTGTGTCCGGAACTGCAGGACAACATGCCCGGGCGGTTGAATTGCAAAAGACTGCCGATACTGAAGAACCTGGTCTATATAGGTGAAGAGAGTCTTCCGGGTGTTTTTAACTGGCGGGATGTATTGGCCATGGGCGATGAAATCACCGATGAAGAACTGGGAGCCAGGCAATCGTCCCTGCAGCCTGGTGATGTAATCAATATGCAGTATACTTCCGGAACCACCGGTTTTCCCAAAGGAGTTATGCTAACCCACAACAACCTGGTGGGTAACGCTTTAAGTGTAGGCAAGTGCATGAACCTGGGTCCCGATGACCGCCTTTGTATACCTGTGCCCATGTTCCATTGTTTCGGCTGTGTTCTGGGCACGCTGACCTGTGTTTCCTATGCCGCCACCATGGTAATGCTGGAATCATTCAACCCGGTGAAGGTGTTGGAAGCGGTGGAGAAGGAGCGGTGTACTGCGCTGCATGGAGTGCCCACCATGTTTATTACCGAGTTGGACGTGCTGGAAAAACAACCCTTTGATACATCCTCCCTGCGCACCGGTATCATGGCCGGATCACCCTGCCCAATTGAAGTGATGAAGGCTGTGGTGGAAAAAATGGGTATGCGGGAAATAGTCATTACTTACGGACAAACCGAAGCGTCACCCGGCATTACCATGACCCGCACCGGCGACCCGCTGGAACTGAGGGTGGCCACAGTAGGAAAAGCGCTGGAAGGGGTGGAAGTTAAGATCGTTGACCCGGAAAACGGCGAAGAGGTGCCCGCCGGTGTCCAGGGTGAAGTATGCGCCCGTGGATATAACGTTATGAAAGGTTATTATAAAATGCCTGAAGCCACGGCTGCTGCCATTGATCAAGAGGGGTGGCTGCATACCGGTGATCTGGGCATTATGGATGAAAACGGTTATCTTAGAATAACCGGCCGGATTAAAGACATGATTATTCGGGGTGGTGAAAATGTTTACCCCCGGGAGATTGAGGAGTTTTTATATACCCACCCGCAGGTTAAAGATGTGCAGGTAGTGGGCGTACCCAGTGAGAAGTACGGGGAAGAAGTTATGGCCTTTATCCAGTTAAAAGAAGGCTCCCGGGTCAGCGTCGAGGATATTAAAAAATATTGTTCCGGCAAAATCGCCCGTTATAAAATACCGGCATATATTCATTTTGTTGATGGCTACCCCACTACGGCCAACGGCAAAGTGCAAAAGTTCAAGCTGCGGGAAATGGGTATCAAGGAATTATCCCGCTATGATAATACGGCAAATCCACTGTAGGGCAGCTTTTAAGCTCCTTAAAGAGAATGTTTAAAAAGTAGGCTTTGGTGCCAGGTGCTCCCAAGGTTGAAGGATTAAAATCTTTCAACTTTGGGAACCACCTAGCACCCGTGTGGGCATCGCAAAAGCCAGCCAACGTAGAAGTTATAAGTGGACAGCCCGGGCTATTTGAACAGCCCCTAAAACTTTCATTAAAGAACATAGTGTGATAATATTGAAATATTGTTGTTATATTACTAACAGTTATAACGTACGGGAGGAAGCAATGAAGGACCGCTATGAATTCAGGGAAATAGAAACCAGGTGGCAGCAAAAATGGGCGGAGCAGGATATGTATGCCGTGCCCGACTTTAGCGATCGCCCTAAATATTATTGCTTGGAAATGTTCCCTTACCCTTCGGGTAAACTGCACATGGGCCACGTGCGCAACTATTCCATAGGCGATGTGGTGGCCCGGTTTAAAACAATGCAGGGATTTAATGTGCTGCACCCCATGGGTTGGGATGCCTTTGGCCTGCCGGCTGAAAACGCGGCCATAAAACACGGCGCACTGCACCCCGCCCGGTGGACCATGGATAACATTGACTCCATGCGGGCCCAGCTTAAGCAATTGGGCATCAGCTATGACTGGAACCGGGAGGTGGCCACTTGCCACCCCGGTTATTATAAATGGACCCAGTGGTTGTTCTTACAGCTTTATCACCAGGGACTGGCCTATAAAAAGAAATCTGCTGTAAACTGGTGTCCTTCTTGCGCCACCGTGTTGGCCAACGAGCAGGTAAAAGAAGGTTCCTGCGAGCGTTGCTCCAGTGTTGTGGAAAAAAGGGAATTGGAGCAGTGGTTTTTCAAAATTACCCAGTATGCTGACCGGCTGCTGGCCGATCTCGATAAACTGGATGGTTGGCCTGACAAAGTTAAAATTATGCAGGAAAACTGGATCGGGCGCAGTGAAGGGGCCGAGATTACCTTCCAAATTGAAGGCATGGATGAAACCATCACGGTATTCACCACCCGCCCGGATACTATTTACGGTGTAACCTATATGGTACTGGCACCGGAGCACCCCCTGGTGGAAAAATTGATCGAGGGTAAACCCCAGGCCGGTGAAATCAGGGAATTTGTGCAAGAGGTGCGCAATTTAAGCGAACTGGCCCGTACCTCCACCGAGGCTGAAAAAATAGGTTTGCTCACCGGTGCATATTGCATTAACCCGGTAAATGGTGAAAAGGTGCCCATACTGGTGGCCAATTACGTGCTGTTGGAGTACGGTACCGGCGCCGTGATGGGGGTCCCGGCCCATGACCAGCGGGACTTTGAATTTGCTCGCAAGTATAACCTGCCCGTGCGGGTGGTTATAGAGCCTGAAGGGGTTACCCTGGATCCCGCCACTATGTCCGAGGCTTACGCCGGCGAAGGATTAATGGTTAATTCCGGACCCTTTAACGGTACCCCGAACCGGCAGGGTATTACTGATGTAATTAAATACCTGCAGGAAAAAGGAGTGGGTGCCGGCCGGGTCAACTACCGCCTGCGGGATTGGCTTATCTCCCGGCAGCGCTACTGGGGCGCCCCCATTCCCATTATTTATTGTGACAAGTGCGGGGTGGTACCGGTGCCTGAAAAGGATTTACCGGTGCTCTTGCCCATGGACGTGGCCTTTAAACCCACCGGTCGTTCTCCGCTGGAGGACCATGCCGGTTTTGTTAATACCACCTGTCCCGCCTGTGGTGCCCCGGCGCGACGGGAAACCGACACCATGGACACCTTCATGTGTTCTTCCTGGTATTACTATCGTTATACCAGTCCCAGGGACGAGGACAATGTTTGGGATCCCGGCAAGGTAAGGTACTGGCTGCCGGTGGATCAGTACATCGGTGGGGTTGAACACGCTATCCTACATCTGTTGTACAGTAGGTTCTTTACCAAGGTGCTGTACGACATGAAATTGATTGATAATGACGAGCCCTTTACCAACCTGCTTACCCAGGGCATGGTGCTTAAAGACGGGGCCAAGATGAGCAAATCCAAGGGTAATGTGGTAAGTCCCGAGGATATCGTGGCCACTTACGGTGCTGATACCGCCCGGCTGTTTATCCTGTTTGCTTCACCCCCCGAGCGGGATCTGGAGTGGAGCGACCAGGGAGTGGAGGGTTGCTACCGCTTCCTTAACCGGGTATGGCGACTGGTGGCGCCGCTGGGCGATACACTTACCTCCGCTGCGCCCCCGGACCGGGCCAGCAATTTGGTGGGGATTAATAAGGATATGCGCCGGGTGACCCACCTGGCCATTAAAAAGGTAACTGAAGATGTGGGCAACCGGTTTAATTTTAATACAGCGGTCAGTGCCATCATGGAACTGGTGAACGCCATGTACCAGTACCGGGATTTACCCGAATGCGACCGCAATGACGGGGTACTGCGCGAGGCGGTGGACGCCCTACTGCTGCTCTTGGCTCCCTTTGCCCCCCACATCACCGAGGAGTTGTGGAATTTAACCGGTCATGAAGGCAGTATTCATGCCCAGCCCTGGCCCCGGTACGATCCCGAGGCCATTGTTGAAGATGAAATCACCATTGTGATACAAATTAACGGTAAGGTTCGGGAACGACTGTTGGTACCTGCGGACATTAAGCCCGATGCTATGCGGGAACTGGTTATGCAGCAGGAAAAAGTAAGGGAACTCATCGGTGACAAAAAGGTGGTTAAGGTGATACCGGTGCCCGGTAAGCTGGTCAATATTGTGGTTAAATAATATCCGGTGGTTCATTTGAGTTCACTATATATGGTTTATGCAATAAAATATGACAATATAAGACGGGTGATATAATACTGAGAAGGGCGGGATTGCTCAAAAAAGCAACCCCGCCCCCTTGACTTTAATAGCGGTAATTTATTTAAAAACTTTATGTCACGAAGTTACATCCATTAAAGTCTGCTGCCATGTACCGGGGGATACCCGGCGATATTTGCGGTTTTCTATTACACAGTCTTGACCCGGCACGGCCTTTTTTTGCAGTACATCAGGTCCCCGGTGTCTAATTACCCGGTAAAATGCCGCTAAATGTTGCGGTGTGATATTGCTGTCCACTTCTTTGCAAAACACCCAAATGATTTCGGGTACTTTAATTAACACGGCAGGTGTCAGCAAGGCACCGGCCAATTGTCTTATTTCGTCCTGCAGGTTTACCGGGCCATCCACATAATTACCCTCAAATACGTCCATTAAAGTTGTGTGCCGGCCAGCCATATATATGGGACCGATAACATTGCTAACGTTAACCAGCGCCTTTTGGTCAATAATAATATAGGCAGTGATGGAACTGCCAAACAATGTTTCCATGCGCCGGATAAGTTTTTGGGGGCCATGCTTTAGATAGTATTCAGCCACAGTAGTCGATTGTCTGGAGTCCAACCATGTGTATACCGGCACCGATATAATGCCGATGGGACCGTCCCGGTTCAACGAAAAAGTTAAGTTGACTGCCTTTAATCTGGTGCCGTCGGTCCAGAAAATGATCACGCTTTCAGGTGTTTCATCGTTATCTTGTCTGGCCAGGGCGCTACCAGGCTTACTTGTGTTAACACAGAGCAACACAAATAGCATCACCGCTAAGGCTTTGATGGGTTGCAAATATCAATATCCCCTTTGCTGCAAAGATCTTGCGCTTCATAATCGGTCCTTTTGAACAGTCTTTGCAAAATAATGGCTGATATTAATATTTATGTGTTTTTTTTAATTTTTTATGCCGGGATAATCAGGTGAAAAACTGAACCGGGGGGTTGGAACTAAAATTTTTTGTACACTGGCCTTTTGAGGAGCGAAACAGGTCCTTGTATAAACGGTCAAAGTCATTGATGGACATGCATATGTAACCATCTGTATTGGCCAGAGAACCATTGACAAAGAAGTTAAAAAAAACATGGTTTTTAGTCAGTGTAACTATGGAAAGCTGGTATTTGTTGGAGAGCATATAGAATCACTCCCTATAAAATATTTTGAAATATTGTTCACTTTATTATTTTATTTTAGTTCATAATAGCCAATTAGTCCATAGTTATTTTAAATAAGTTCAAAATAATTACTGATTAAAATGGCCTTGACACTTTCTTGGCCCGCGTATATACTATTTAAAGTTGCTTTAATATGCTAAATAGATAACGAGGTAAAGTAGGGAGGTTTTTACTGTTATGAGTGCTAAATTGCGACTGGGGTTACCCAAGGGCAGCCTGCAGGAGTCCACGTTCCAGTTGTTTAAAAGGGCGGGGTTCAATATTTCAGTGCGCAGCCGCTCTTATTATCCGTCTATAGATGACCCGGAAATTGAAGTGGTGCTGATGCGGGCACAGGAGATTCCCCGCTATGTAAATGAGGGGGTACTGGATGCCGGCTTAAGCGGGCTGGATTGGATTTTGGAAAATGAGGCCGATGTGGTGGAAGTGGCCGATTTGGCCTATTCCAAACAGACCACCAACCCTATTCGTGTGGTGGTGGCGGTGGCGGAAAATAGCGGTATAAAAACTATAAAAGACCTCGAGGGGAAACGCATAGCTACCGAGCTGGTGCGGCTGACCCGCAACTATCTGGCAAAAAACGGTGTTACGGCCTCTGTGGAATTTAGTTACGGGGCCACAGAGGTTAAAGTACCGCAATTGGTGGATGCCATTGTTGATATTACCGAAACGGGTAGTTCCCTGCGGGCAAACAAGCTCGAGGTGATTGACACCATTTTAGTGTCCACCACCCGGCTGCATGCCAACCACAAAGCTTGGGCCGACTCCTTCAAAAGGGAGAAACTACAGAACCTGGCGGTGCTGCTGCTGGGTGCGCTGCGCGCTGACTCCAAAGTGGGTTTGAAAATGAATCTCCCCAAGGATAAACTGGAAGATATACTGGCTATACTGCCAGCTATGAAACACCCCACGGTATCGCAGCTTATCAACAGCGATTGGGTGGCTTTGGAGGCCGTGTTGGATGAAAAACAGGTGCGCGAATTGATTCCGGCGCTGCGCCGGGGGGGAGCCCAGGATATTATCGAGTATCCACTGAACAAAGTCATTCCTTAAGGATATATCAATGGACGTACTGATAAAGTACAGAGGAGGAGTTTTCATGTCCTTCTCTGTTTTTTTATTGCTTAATATATTAAAATAAAATAGAGAAGTGGTGGAAAAATAATAAATATAGCTTAAAAATGCAATTCCAACTTTCAACTTTCAACACCCGGCACCATAAATTAAAGTAAACTTTTAATCAAAGGGGAGTAGTACATTTGATTCCGCTCAGGGACAGCGTTAAATCACAGTCATTTCCCATAGTGAATTTGACCATCATAGCTCTAAACGTGCTTATTTATCTTTGGGAGGTAAGCATGGAACCGTACCTCCTAAACCAGGTATATTATACCTTTGGTCTGGTGCCGGTCGAAGCGTTAAATGCCGTTTTTACCGGGTCCTCCTTGACACCGGTATTGGTTAGTTTTGTCACTTCCACCTTTATTCACGGTGGCTGGCTGCATGTGATCAGCAATATGCTTTTTCTATGGGTATTTGGCGACAATGTAGAGGACCGGCTGGGACATTTTAAATACCTGCTGTTTTACCTGGCGGCCGGGTTTGCAGGCGGTCTGGCGCATATAATCAGTGACCCTGTTTCCACTGTTCCCGTGGTCGGGGCCAGCGGTGCGGTGGCCGGGGTGCTGGGCGCGTACATTATAGCTTTCCCCCGCTCCCGTATACTGGCCCTGGTGCCCATTATAATTATTTTTACTCTAATGGAAATCCCGGCGGTGGTTTTCATTGCCATCTGGTTTATTTTGCAGTTGTTCAACGGTGTGGCTTCCCTGGGTGGCACCGCCGATACCGTGGCCTATTGGGCCCATATAGGTGGCTTCATCATAGGGGCGGTATTGATAAAAACCATGTCCCCACGGGTACGGGGCTATTTCCGTCCCTAAATATCAAATTCGGCATTTCATTTAAGGAGATGATGTTTTTTGGCCAGACAAATTAGACGTTTATATCGTTCCAGTCGCAATGCCATGCTGGGTGGTGTTTGCGGCGGTTTGGCGGAATACCTTGGTGTGGATGCCGCCCTGGTGCGGTTGGTTTACGTGGTGGTTTCCATAGCTTCCGTTGCGTTTCCCGGTATCCTGGTTTATATAATTGCTTGGCTGGTTATCCCCCGGGATTTCTAACCCTCACCCTTTTTGAAAACACCTTGTAACTCCTTTCCTGTATAGTGTTTCCCAATAAATTACTATTATATCAAATCTTACCATGTCCTACCGCATGCCTACAGGTAATATGCGGCATTTGTTATTTGAATTATGAACAAATGCTTAAAAAATACTTGACATATGTTTATAACTCTATTACTATATTAATCATAAGGGGTATATATTCAAAACAGATTTGGAAGATCAGGAGGGGATAGCGTTGTGCCGCGGCCGCGTAAAAGACGACGGGTAGGGTTTATGCCGAAGGTCACGTATTTCCAGCCGGTGGGGCTTGATGAACAAATCCGGGAAGAGCTCATTACTGTGGATGAAATTGAAGCCTTGCGATTGAAAGATGTGGAGGGGCTGGACCAGGAGGATTGTGCTGAACTTATGGGCGTTGCCCAGAGTACTTTTCAAAGGATTTTAACAGCGGCCAGAAAAAAGCTAAGTACAGCTATTTTGAATGGCAAAGCCATACGCATAGAGGGTGGGGATTATAAACTGGTCCCTTATAAATTGGAGTGCCGTAATTGTGGCCATGACTGGATGAAAACCAATTGGTCCTCTGCAGATAATGCAGCCAAATGTCCCCGGTGCGGTGGCAAAGGAAAAGGATGGCGGGGCCGTTGTAGTGATTAGCTACACTACAATAAATTAAATTAGGAGGCAATCAATATGAAAATAGCAATCGCAGCAGACCAGGGCCGGGTAGCCCAGCACTTTGGCAAATGCCGGGAGTATGCTGTTTTTGACGTGGTGGACGGGCGTGCGGGAAATTTATCCTATATTCCCAACCCGGGGCACCAGCCCGGATTTTTGCCTAAATATTTAAAGGGACTTGATGTGGATTGTATCATTGCAGGGGGTATGGGGCAAAAGGCTTTAAACTTATTTGCCGAAAACAATATCCAGGCTATTGTGGGTATTTCCGGCGAAGTTAAACAGGTTGTGGAGGATTACGTAAATGGTAAGCTGGTGCCGGGGGCGAGCTTGTGCACCCATCCAGATGGCCGGCACCATAATTGCGACGGCCATTGTTAGTCCAAAAGGTTAAGTAAAATTATAATCTACATCTCATGAAAGGAGGTGAAACTTAATGCCAAGAGGTGGTTTTGGTTTTGGACCCGGTATGGGCTTTGCGAGGGGGTCTGGTTTTGGCCGCGGTACCAGGGGCAATTGGGGTGCCAACTGCCGTGTATTCCCGTGGATGCCCCGGCGCTGGTGGGCAGGCTATAATTTTCAAGCCGACACCCCAATGCCGGTGGCGGTAAATTCCCCGCAGGAAAGTGAATATTTGCAAAACCAGGCTCAATTTTTAAAGGCCCAACTACAAGCCGTTGAAAAGCGTCTGGAACAATTGGTTAAAAAGGATGCCGAAAAATAATATATAATCGTGCGTGGTGTATGTAGCTATGACTAACCTGGTTTTCTTATGAACAAGCCGCCTGATAAACTGGCGGCTTGTTATTTAGTATGTATAATTATATGGTTTGGAGGTGCATGATATGGGTAATCAAGCTGTTTTTTTTTCGCGATGGTAAAAAAATGAAGCATACTAATAAAAATCAACAGACTAAAAATATTATCGAAGATTAAGTTAAAGGGAAATAAAAAGTTAATCAGTTTTTAGAAATTATAAATTGCTACGGTAACATTAAAGATAAAAGTAAAAATAAAGGGTAGTTATTTGATAATTATATAATATTCACAGTATAAGTAAAATTAAAGTTTAGAATTATTTTAAAAGATTCACTTTGTTGTTTTAGGTTTACGAAATTTAAGGTAAAAGATATAATGTACATAATCAATACTAGCAATATTTTCAAGGGCAATTAAAAACTACAAGTGTTTTACGATTATTGAGCACATTAGTCAGATGGCGAGGTGAGGATAGTGATTGATCTCACAAGTATGAGCAAGCCACAATCTGTGGCGGTGGTGGGGGCTAGCCCAAAACCAGGGAAAATCGGCCATACTATTTTAAACAACGTAATCAGCAGCGGGTATGGCGGAAAAATATTTCCCATCAATCCTAAGGAAGAGGAAATAGCAGGTTTAAAAGCATATGCCTCTGTTTCCGAAGTGCCCCAACCGGTGGATTTGGCGGTTATTGCCGTACCTGCGGCCCGGGTGCTGGATGTGGCCCGTGATTGCGGGCAGGCCGGGGTAAAAAGCCTGGTGGTAATTACAGCCGGCTTTAAGGAAGTTGGTGCCGAGGGTCTGGAACTGGAAAAACAGTTGGTGGAAACCTGTCGTAAACATGGTATGCGCATGTTGGGACCGAACGTTGTGGGTATTATCGACATGCATACACCGTTAAATGCATCCTTTTCAGCCACATCCCCCCAAAAAGGCGAAATTGCCTTTTTATCCCAAAGCGGTGCTATGCTGGTAGCCATTTTGGACTGGAGCACACAGGTGGGACTTGGTTTCAGTAAGGTGGTAAGTTTAGGTAATAAAGCTGATTTGTCTGAAATTGAGTTTATCGAAGACGCTGCCGCCGATCCCAATACCAAAGTAATTTTATGTTATATTGAAGATATAGTGGACGGGCCGCGATTTTTAGATGTAGCCGCCCGGGCTGCGCGTCAAAAACCTGTAATTGTAATTAAATCAGGAACCAGCCAGGCCGGTGCCCAGGCAGCGTCATCCCACACCGGCGCGCTGGCGGGAAGCGATCTGGCCTATGACGTGGCTTTTCGGCAGTGCGGTATCATCAGAGCCCACAGTATGACGGAGTTGTTCGATCTGGCCGTGGCCTTTGCCAAGGCACCTGTGCCAAAGGGCAACAGGGTGGCTATCGTTACCAATGCCGGCGGCCCGGGGATTATTACCACGGACAATGTGGAGGCCAAGGGACTGCAAATGGCCCGTTTTGATAAGGACACCATTGAGGAGTTACGGGCTAACCTGCCGGCGGAGGCAAATATTTATAACCCTGTGGATGTGTTGGGCGACGCCAAAGCGGACCGGTATAGGTTTGCACTGGAAAAGGTTTGTGCCGACCCAAATGTGGATAGTGTGGTGGTGTTGGTTTGCCCGGTGGGGGTCACCCAGCCTGTTGAAACCAGTGAAGCCATACTGGAAATGTGTAAAAAGTTCCCCGAAAAACCAATTTTTGCAGCATTTATGGGAGGTGAAAGCCTGGCCGGCGGTGCTTCCATGCTGGCTAAAGCAGGTGTACCTTGTTTTACGTTCCCCGAGCCGGCTGTTGCTTCCATCAGCGGTTTGGTCAAGTATAACGAGATACTGGAAACCCCCCGGGATGATGGTACCAATGGTTTGCCCAGTTTTGATTGTAAAGGTGTCAAGGCCATATTTTACGATGTTATTAAGGATAACCGGTTAGTGCTGCTGGGCAGTGAAGCGGCGGAGGTAGCCAATTGTTACGGTATCCCGGCGGCGCCGGTGGTATTGGCCACATCCCCGGAGGAAGCCGCCGAGGAAGCCGATAAAATGGGGTATCCGGTGGTATTGAAGGTAGCCTCGCCCAAGATATTACACAAAACTGATGTCGGCGGGGTAAAAATCGGCCTGAAAACGGCGGAGGAAGTACGCCAGGCTTTTACTGAAATAATGGATAATGTGCACGGCTATATGCCCCAGGCAGTGATATACGGTATCGAGGTACAAAAAATGATGCCCAAGGGAACCGAGTTGATCATTGGTATGACCCGGGACGTTCAGTTCGGGCCACTAATTGGCTTTGGATTGGGTGGGATTTATGTAAACCTGCTTAAAGATGTTACTTTCCGCTTGGCACGGGGGCTTAATACCCGGGAGATTGAACAGATGCTGCGGGAAACCAAAGCCTATACTTTGCTGCGGGGGTATCGCGGTGAAAAACCCCGGGATATAGAGGCTTTAGTGGATACTATCAGACGGGTGGCGGCCCTGGTCAATGATTTTCCGGAAATCGCTGAAATGGACATTAACCCGGTATTTGCTTACGAAAACGGGCTTTCTGCCCTGGATATAAAAATCACCATATCGTGAGGTGTTTGTGATGAAAAACCTGTTTATCATGGGTAATGCCGACAGTGGTAAAACAGCGGTTACCCTGGGCCTGGCGCAGAAGTTTAAGGAACTGGGCCACCGGGTGGGCTACTTTAAGCCGATAGATAACGGCAGAAAAACCGCCACCGGAAAGATGCCCGGCGGTGATGCTGTCCTGATGAAAAACGTGCTGGGTTTGGAAGCGACCCTGGGGGAAATTAACCCGGTTAAAGCGGGACCATCCTATCTTGCCGGTGCGGATAGCTCGTTTAACATGCAGGAAATAAAAAAGGCTTATGAGGAAGCCGCCCGTAATTGTGACATTATGTTGATTGAAGGGGCTGTCCACCCTTATGTTCTATCTGCAGTGGGGTTGGATTCGGTAACTTTGGCCGGAGAATTAAATGCCCCGGTGATTACGGTGCAAAAGGTACACGACGATTACAGCTTGGACATGGCCGTTTTTTACAACCGTTACGTTACCGGTCGTCAAGTGACTCTCCTGGGTACAGTTTTTAACAATGTACAGCGCCAGATGCTGGCCAAAACCGAGGGAATTTTTTGCCCGGCCATGGAGCAGGCGGGTTTTAAAACCCTGGGTATTATACCCAGCCGGCCGGAGATATCTTCTCCCACTGTGGATGCGTACCGGGAGACGCTAGGCGGTGAAGTTTTGGTTGGTAATGAGCACATGGACCGGCTGGTGGAAGATGTGGTGGTGGGAGCCATGACCATGGATAGCGCACTCGCTTATTTCAGGCGATCGGCTAATAAAGCCGTAGTTATAGGCGGGGACCGTTCGGATTTGGCCCTGGCTGCCCTGGAAACCCATACCTCGGCGCTCATACTCACCGGTGGTCTTTACCCTGACGTGCGGGTGCTGGCCCGGGCGGGTGAAAAGGGCGTACCCGTTATACTGGCCTATCAGGACACATACACCGTTATTGAAATGATCGGCCAGGTAGCCAGGCACTTAAAACCCAGCGACCGGGAAGGAATAGCTATAACTTTGGACAACATTAACCAATACTGCCAGTGGCAGCATATAATGGACGCTTTGTAGAATTACGGTTAATATTTCAGGCCCCCTTTGCTTTAAGGGGGCCTGAAGTGTTTTGGGGGCTTGCGCCTTTTTACCGCCGTAGTTGATTGATGTGGTTTTGGGCGGCTTCGGCAATTTGTTTTTGCACCTGTTCTCTGGCCGGTGCCGGTATGTTTTCATTAACTGGGATGTTGTTATAGTTAGCCTGCCGGTTATACTCCACCACGCCGTCACCCAGCAGGCGCCCGCTTTCTACTACCCGGTAATGCACGATATAGCTGGGATCCGCGGAAAGGTCTTTATCCACCCTGGTTTCAATCTTCAAGGTCACTTTTATAACCCCCGTTTTTTTGACATTATTATTTACCCGTCATGGCATGTTTATAGGTATGCTTTGAATCATTACAATCACAACCTTTGGTGCCGGGTGTTTTCAACACCCGGCACCAGCGGAGATACTGGAAATAGTAGAAGGATTGAAGAAATGGCAAAAGGATTGGAGTGTCTATTGTAGAAAGCTAATACCGGCAAGAAAATAATTTTATATGTTGATAGAGGGGGATACAAATTGCCTTTACTGCGGGCTGAAGGTAGGGAGTTTGATTGCGATGCCATACTGCTGGATAAGGACGGTACTTTACTCGATTTTAAGACAATGTGGCTCCAGTGGTCCGGGTACGTAATTGAGGAGATTTTAACCGTCTTGCGTAACGGTGTACAGCGCAAGGATCTGGAGCACGCCATGGGTATAGATTTAACTGCGTGGCATGTGGACCCGCACGGACCGCTGGCCGGGGGCACCATGTCCGGTTTAGGCAAGGCTCTGGTGCAAGTTTTGCGGAATTACCGTGTGGCTGAAGCAAGTGCCCGGGATTTGGTGGCCCGGGTGTTGGAGCGCTCTGAAACGGCCATGGATTGGGGGTCCCTGGCCAAACCGCTGCCCGGGCTGCAGGAACAGCTTAAGCGGCTGCAAAGTAACAAATTCAAACTGGCGGTAGTAACTGCAGATCTGACCCAAAGGGCTAAAATCTCTCTGGTTTCACTGGGGCTGATTAAATATTTTGATGTTGTTATCGGGGCTGATTTAGTGGCTAAAACCAAACCCGCTCCGGACATGGCGCTTTTGAGCTGCCGCTTGCTAAACGTGGCACCGGAACGGGCGGTGGTTATCGGGGACACCCCCCGGGATATACAAATGGCTAAAGATGCAGGGGCCAGCGGTATCGGGGTGCTGTCGGGAGTATGTATCCGGGAGCAACTCAGCGCCGCCGGTGCTGATGCGGTAATCAAGGCTGTGACCGATTTAAGATAAATTTAAGCCCCGTTTTCCATGGCCAGTTGTCCCTCCAGTTGATCCACAAACTGGCGGGCCGATCGAGGTGAACGCCCATTTTGCCACATGGACCAATGCAGGGCACGCTGGCGCAGTTCCTGTGGGGGAAGCGGCAGCCCGCGCTGCTCGGCCAAACCAACGGCAATTTTTAAAAAGGTCTCCTGGTCCGGGGTGGGGAAAATAACGGTAATGCCAAAGCGGTCAGCCAGGGACAGCTTTTCCTGCACCGAGTCCATGGCATGGATTTCCCCACCCGTGTTGTTTTTCACCCGGTCGGCAAAGGTTTCTTTAATTAAATGCCGCCGGTTGGATGTAGCATAGATAAGCACATTGCCGGGCCTGTCTTCAATGCCCCCTTCCAACAATGCCTTGAGGTCTTTAAACTCGGTTTCATTTTCTTCAAATGACAGGTCGTCCACAAACAATATAAAACGGTGTTTATTATGTCTCAGCTCTTGAACAATGGAATGGTAATCCGGCAATTGCTTTTTGGGTACTTCCACCAGGCGTAGCCCCTGGGACCAGTATTCATTGAGTAGCGCCTTGACAGTTGATGATTTACCGGTACCCCTGTCGCCATAAAGCAGCAGGTTGTTGGCGGGGTAGCCATTTAAAAACTGTCGTGTATTTGCAATTACTTGTTCACGGATATCGGTGTATTCAAATAAGCCGTTTAATTTAATGGGGTCCGGTCTATCCACCCCCTGTAAAATGCCGTTTTGCCATTTAAAGGCGATAAAACGGCCGAAGATACCGCAGCCGTAGGTGGCATAATAATGGGCCAGCTGTTCCGCCAGCTTGTCCCACCGGCGGGCGGCCGCCAGTTCCCTTTTCATTTGTACGCGCCGGTTATGTAAGCCGGATTGTTCCCCGGCCGGTGGACGGGGGGCCGTCCACCGGGGTAACGGGGGCCGGTGGGTTACCGGGAAGCAATTGTCCAGTACCTCTATAGTGGCGTTGTGTATATCTTGGACGCTAATTTCAAACAAGCACTGCAATATGGATAAATCCCAGTGGACAGCGGCTTTAAATACGGTATAATCGCCCCCCGGTGTATAGGCCGCCCGGCTAAAGGGATTAACGTCGCTCAGGATTAGCTCCAGCAGGTGATTTTGCCAGGCATCGCTACTGGTCAAGGGGTTCTGGGTCATGGCCAGCATGTGGTACACCCTGCCATAACTGTGGACGGGGTGGATGGTGCCGGTTGGATTGGCCAGTGCCAGAAGGTGTTCAATTACCGATTTGACTATAGGATCTTTTAAAATATTTCGGTAAACCGTCAAGCCTGGTAAAGCTTCAATGACTGGTTGAAAATTTAACATGATAAACCTCTTTTCACTCCGCACCGCGGATTAAATAACTGTTTCAGAGAAAGCCCCTTTTATTTTTCCAATAACGGGCGTATTGTTCAAAATGAACGCCTCCGGGGCGCCATTCCCGGTTGCTTTGTTCCTCGGTTTTATATATATCACTCCATAACCCCAGCTCATCCTTGATGATTTGTCTTACCTTTTCGTCCCGGGGGATATGGGTATATACGCATAGCACCGAGTGTTTTATATAAGGGCATGGATCATGGCGGGGATTTTTATTGGCGAATTTGGCCATATTAATTTTGCCCTGATCGGCCAGTTTATTTAATTGGGGGGAGAGATCCCGAAAAAGACCGGCACTTCCCTCGTAAATCCACTTGCCGGCTACTTTATTGTTTACGTTGGGTGCAAATATGTAGGTCCAAACGGTGCCCACCTGGATCATTGATATTCCCCTTTTTATAGCAATACTTTACTTAATTATATTATAAAGACATTTGTCAAGTGGACTGGTGACAATTCCATTATACAATTCCCGCATTATTAAGGGATGATGGCAATATAAAATTAAATAATGGTGAGGAAAGAAATTGAATGGTGTTGATAACAATTTGATCATTAATATCGGACCTGGTGAAGCCGGGTGTACGGTGGAAAACCTGTTGCGGAAAAAAAGGGGATTTTCCCGCGCGCTGGTTCGCGGACTTAAAACGCGGGGACAGGTGCTGGTTAACGGTGTTCGGGTGTATATGCGCGACAAGGTGAAAGCCGGCGATGTGCTGACCGTGTGTTTTCCGAAGGACGATAGTACGGAATTGGAACCCGAAAATATACCACTGGAAATCCTCTATGAGGATGCCGACGTGCTGGTTTTAAACAAGCCCGCGGGGATGCTCGTGCACCCGGTGCGCCATGAACAGCACGGCACCCTGGCTAATGCCGTACTGTTTCACTGGCAGCATAAAGGGGTAAAGGCCCGTTTCAGGCCGGTTTATCGCATAGACAGGAATACATCCGGCATTGTGCTGGTGGCCGGGAACAGCTATGCAGCTCAGCAGTTGGCCCGGCAGCTTGACACCGGTGTGCTGCGCCGCCGCTATCTTGCTGTGGCAGAGGGTACGCCGCCCCGGCGCCGGGGAACCATTGATTTGCCACTGGCCTTAAAACCGGGCAGTGCGGCCAGGTGGACCGTGGATCCCGGTGGTAAGCAGGCGGTAACGCATTTCCAGTTGATCAGCAAACTTATGGGGGCGTCCCTGCTATGTCTGGAATTGGAAACCGGGCGTACGCACCAGATTCGGGTGCATATGAGCCATATAGGATGCCCCCTGGTGGGTGACGAACAATACGGTGGTGACACCGAAAGGCTTGGCCGGCAGGCTCTGCATGCCGCAACCATTGACTTTTGTCATCCCCGTACCGGCGTTCCGGTGCGCATAAACTGCCCGCTTCCAGCGGATATGCGCGGCCTTATCAAAAGCCTGTCAATAAATTGAAATGAAAGAAGCCTTAGTTGTCTTGATAAGTGCCAGGTGTTAGTACCGGCCCAACCGCTAGTACCAATTAAATAAAAATATTAAAGTTACCGTAATGCCCACCAGGCAGGTAACGGATAATGCAGCACCAATACGGAACAGCTTTTTTAACAGTACAAGCTCGTTTTCTAAATTATTGAACCTTTCGTTTACCTCCAGGGAAAGTTTTTGGGTATCCAGTTCAACTGCCTGTTTTAATGCAGCGATTTCCTTTTCCAGGGAACCAAATTTTTTTTCCGTTGGCGCAAACAGCCCGTTTTTGAGGGATCGAGCCAGTGATTGGGTTACTTCCCCGGGGGCTGCTTCTTTGTTCAAGTCATAAAGCTTGGCCATGTTTACGCCTCCCCGGCGGCCTGGTTAATGGCATCTCTGAGGGCGGAAAGAACCAGTAAAGGGATCTCTTCAATTTTTTGTTCCAGGCGGTCAACCCGCTCCTTTAAATCCGCTATGCCTTCCCGGTCCTGTTTTTTTAGCTCCTCCAGTAAATTCAGCAGCCGGCTGTTTTCGTCCAGTACCGGCTGCACAAATTTACCCCGCAAACCCGCCAGGATGTCGGTTAAAATTTTTTGCATTTCATCGTTTTGACCTTTAAGCATAAACCTTCCCCCTTCTTTATATTTTTTTCAAGGCCCGGTTGAAGGTCTCCAGAAAATTATATATTTCCCTGGCTCTGTGCTCGTTGACCATCCGGGCCAGCTCTTCAATCAGGTCGCGTTTTATTTCCTGACCGGTGCTGTCGCTTATTTCCTTGATTATTTTGCGCAGCCTTTCGTCCAGTGCTCTGGCGTTTTGCATCCTTGCTCCCTCCCGGGTTAGGGCACAATCCACGGGTGCAGGTGTTCATACCTGTCACCGCTGGATGTTGCCGAAGATGTCATTTTCTAATTTATTAATTTCAGTAATATAACGATGTGCAGCCATTAAAGCCGCAGGGGATACCCCGGGGTGTCCGGGTTTTGGTGCATGTAACTTCAGTTGGCTTTCAATGTGGTGTTCCATTTTTTTAATGGCTGAATAAATATACTTCTCCTCTTCAGTAATGTACTGGTTTAGGATTTTGCGGGCCCGGTTTAAATTGAACTTTTTGTTTAGCAGTTCCATAGTGCCATTTTTCAAGCCGGTGGTGTCTAACCCGGCAAAGGTGAACCCGTCCGTGTAAGCGCTCCACCTGGCCAGAAAACCGGTTAAAGACGAGTTTATGCTCGCGAACATGTCCCGGCAGGAAGGTACGGGCACAGATTTGCGGGATAACCCAAAAAAACCTTTCCTGATTGATTTTTGCCCCTCCAGAAATCCGCGAAAATCTTCCCGGGTATCAAAAGAAGCTATTTTCCCTCGCCAGTGTTCGATTTTTTGCTTTATTTCCAACTGCAGGGTTTGAACTTCTTTTCGCAGCGCGGTCAACTGCCGGTCCGTGTCGCTGCCGGATTGATTTGTATTTTGGAGCACTGTGCCGGGCAGGGCGTTTCTAAATGCCAGCAAAAACTCCCGGTAGTTATCGGTACAGCGAAGCTCCCAAATGCGTTCTTTTAAATGCTGTATCAAGCGGGAAAAGTTTGTTTTGTCACGCCCGTTCAGGCTGTTCAGGGCGGAAAGGAAATGAATGCTGCCTGATGCCGCTTTGCCTGAAGCGACCAGGTTTTCCTGCAGGTAGTCGGATACTTTATTCCTTTCCAGATCGGTTAGCATATCGACAAAATTAACTACGATAAAGGTTTTACGGTCAGAGTGGTTTTTGTCTTGTATAGCCCGGCGAATCATTTCCCAAACGCCCATGTCGGGTTGAGTTAGAATATGTTTACCGTTCAAAAAAAAGAGGAAGCAATCCGACATTGGCAGGTAACGGGAAGCTATTTCCCGGTGGTGGTGGTAAACCGAATCCAGTCCCGGTGTATCCACGAAGGTGGCCAGGCGTAAGGGCTCCGCCGGGTGCTCTATGACAATATCCGCAACCCGCAGGGCCAGATGGGAGCCCAATATTTCAGCCAGTGCAGTTTGCCCGTCCGGTGTTTCCAGTGCCAGCACCCGGCTTGCCTCGTCCTTGAAATGAATAATGAAGTAATCAGCCAGTTGACTGGCCAAAAACTTTTGCCTGGAAATCTTTTTAAACAAGGATTTCCAGGGACGCCTGTGACCCGGAAATTCCCTTTTAACCCGGGCGAAAGATTTTTTTAACAGTTCTATTTCATCCAAAAGTTCCTCCGCTGTAACCTTTACCAACCGGCCGGTTTTACCTTTTTCCAGTGCATATATTTCTCCCAATAGCTTTGGGCTGGTTAGCCAGTGCTCCAGAGCGGCTAATTCATGTCTGCATAGTATGGCCTGGCCGTCTTCAAGGCGGTGGGTGGGTATAACCACCTGCCGGGAGTAGTTGATGGTGGCTTTCTTATTGTGGCCGTGTTTTAGCAGGGTGATGGCGGAAGTGGTGGGACGGTTTTCCGCGGGTAATATGGCTTCACCCATTAAAGCGTTAAAAAATGTGGACTTGCCGCTGGAAAAACCCCCTGCGGCGGTAACCAGGTAATTTTCCTTTTTCAGCCGGCCGTGCAATGACTCCAACTTTCTGATAGATGCGGAATATGGCGTAAAAGTCGGGTCGGCTATGGCCTGTTCCAGCAGCGTCAAAATTTTTTCCCGTATTGCCACCGGATCATGCCGGGGGCCGGTGCTGCTGTAAACCACCGGAGTGCCCCCGGGGTCAACTGCCGGGCGGACCGGTTTTTCAAGCAATGATTCTATCTGCTGTGTCACCGGAGGCAGAGTTTTGATTATGTTTTGACTGTGTAAGATTTGGCGTGCATGTTCCGCAGCCGGCCAAAATTGCACTAAAAAGTAGGTATCATTGTTTTCCCGCATGGACCGGTTAATAATGTCCGGTATTTTGCGGTCCAGCTCTTTTAGTTTACCGGTAATTTTTTGCAGGTTTAAAACCGCTGCCCGGTTTTCGATAAACAGGCGGAATTTACTAATATCTCCGTGGTCCAGGGTGTTAATGAAATGCACTGTTACTTCACTGCCACAGATTTGGCGCAAGACCCGGCGGGATTCCTCCAGCGATGTACCGTCAAAAGGACCCAGATTGCAGTTTAGCCAAAAAGAAATTTCCCCCGGGCGGTTGTTGGATAATAATTTTTGTATGTGCTGCCGGTCTGTTTCGTTAACCCCCCTTTGGTGCATTAAATACACAATATGGTCCAGGGCAGGAAAGCCCCCGGGCAATGATGAAGCTTCCTGCAAGGCATCCATGCCCGGTGTATCAATAATGTGCATTTTTTTTAACAGTTGGTGCTTGTGCCGTACCTCAACCCTGGTAATTTCAGACCCGTGGGGGGCTTTACGGGTCAAAAATCCGGCCAGTTCATCTACCGTTAATGTATGCAGCTGCCGGTCGGTAAAATATACCCGGGCCAGAAACCGCTTACCATAGCTGAATCTAACCGGTACCGGGGTGGCGGGTATGATATCCACCGGTGAAAGATTTTGCTCCAACAATTGATTAACCAGGGTGGACTTGCCGGAATTATAGGGTCCCATTACTGCCACGGTGGGCACTTCTTCCGGGGTCAGGTGGGTTTCGGCCAATTTGCCGGCTCCTGCTAAAAATTGTTCTATATTTTGACTTCGCATAGTAACCCTCCCTGATAAATATCCGGGAAAATATTACTTGCCCCGAAGGGATGTCCAAGCCTCCCTGTTGGAATATATTAATTAACGCAGAAAATTATGACTGAAAAAACCCGGCGAGATAAGCCGGGTTTTAATGTGGGCAATTCTTTATAACAAATTATTGGCGGCACCGGGTGCAGGGTACGGTATTAAGCGGGACAAAGATTCTTCCGCGTAGCGCTGTATTTCATCCGGGGACCAGAAAGACATGGCTTTGGAGGCTGTCAATTTAGCTCTGGGCATGGTTAGCCGGGCGATAATTTGCCGGGCTTGTTCCATGCGTTTAGGCGGCATCACCAGTTCATTGACTCCCATGGCTACCAAAAGCGGTATGGCCGGTAAAAGCCCGGCCAGCGGTGCCGTTACCGCTAAAGATTTGCGTCTTTTGCGCACCGCTCCGGCCAAATTGCTGATTTGAAATAAAAAGGACGGAGCGTAGTGGTGGAGCAAATCATTATTGCCACTGTAGCCACCTTCTTTGGCCATCAGTGTGTGCTGCTGCAATTTTTTACTGACGCTGAAAAACGATACCTCGAAGGAAAGCACCGAAGCCATTACCACCGCTGCCGGCACTTCCAGTTCAACGCCCAGGTCGGGCGAGGAACAGTGGATATTCCGGGCGGCAAAATCATGGTGTATGGTTCTTATAATATCCTTTACTTTAATGACCTCGGCCACATCGGCCACCATGGGCAGCAGCAGGCGAAAGTTCCCTTCGGCACAAGCCCTTACTATAGCTCGCAGTTGGGTTTCCAAAATGTCCGGCCGGGCCAGGCCCAGGCGCACGCCCCGGCAATCGTCCGGCAAACCGGCATTGCCCAGGGCGGTTATCATGCTTGGCGGGGCTTGCAGCAGCCGCACCGTCACCGGCCGGCCGCCCATTAAGCGACTGACCCGAAGCAGTGTGGCCAATTGTTCTTCCTCGTCAGGTAGACCGTCGCGGTCCATGTACATAAAATCCGTGCTTAGCAATCCGATGCCGTCTGCGTTTGAAGAGGCAATTATTTCCGCATCATCCACGGAGTAAGCGGGGGCATTTATTAATATGACCTGTCCGTCTTTGGTGTGCGTGTTTGGCCCGGTTGCGGTTGA
Source organism: Desulfallas thermosapovorans DSM 6562 (assembly GCF_008124625.1). Lineage (NCBI taxonomy): Bacteria > Bacillati > Bacillota > Clostridia > Eubacteriales > Desulfallaceae > Desulfallas > Desulfallas thermosapovorans. The sequence continues at coordinate 6,521 of NZ_VNHM01000012.1, read as the reverse complement.
ACTCAAATGGAATCACCTTCCTGGTTAATTATGTGCTGCATATTTTATATCAATAACTTTCTAATTCGTCCAGCTGTCTTAATACATTGTCCTGGGAATAGTTAAAAAAGTCGGCCAGGTCATCTTCCACCTGCTCGGCGGCGATTTCTATCAGACGGGCTACCTTGTCTGTGTTAATATTAATGCGGTGCCTGGCGTACATTTGTATGCGGTACTTATCGGCCAGTGATTGGGCAGTGGCCTTGAAGACCTCAATATACCCGGGAAAGCCGGCGATTCTTGTTTTAAGTCCCTCTCCGCTGTAACCGGTTAGCCCGGTTAACAAATCTACAACTTGATCAATCAATTCCCGGTTGCCAAAGGCCTGGCGAATTGCACTTCCATAAGCGCCACGATTGCTGATACGCAATTCTATGCCCATTTCTACAATGTTATGTGCTTTCCACCAACCCATCTCGGGTGCGATATTACATGCCTCGATGGTTTGCTCTACCAGCGGGCGACCTTTTTCAAAGCAGTATCCGCGCTCGCAGCCAGGGTACTTTTCATCACCGAAATAATCAAGACCTTGAGGGGATATGCCGTGGGTGATAATGCCCCGGGCGAAATCGGCCAGGGCGTGATTTTCCTTCACCACGTGCAGCATTTTCTTGCCTAAACTGTGTGCCATGGTATGATTTATCCGGGCATTAATAATCATATCGGGGAAAAGACTGCCCAGGGTAATGGCGTCAGAGGTGCGTCCCAGCACCATTTCTGCGAAAAAAACATGAGTTTGCGGGAAAATAGTAATCTCCCCCCTTACTATAAAATGTGCTAATATAGTAATTGTTGTAAAAACAAACTTGTACTATATGGGTAATATATTTACGGAGGCATTGGCGTATGTCAAAGCAAACTTTTTTAAAGGCTTCCACAGTTCTAATGGTGTTGTTTGTGGCCAGCAGGGTGCTGGGCTTTGTCCGGGAGCAAGTGATTGCCGCCCTGCTGGGCACTACACTGCAGTCCGATGCCTTTGTAGTAGCAGCTACCATCCCCTTTACCCTTTCCACTATCATTGGCACTTCAGCGGGTAATGCCCTGCTGCCCCTGTATACAGATCGTTTACAAGATGACAAACGGGCTTATTTGGCTTCCACGGTCCTGTATATTGTGGGTGCCCTGGTTGCGGTACTGGCGTTGCTGGGTATGATCTTTACCCCGCTGGTGGTGGATTTGCTTGCTCCCGGCTTTACCGGCGAGGCCAGGCGTACCGCATTGTTATGTACTCAAATAATGCTTCCTTCAACAGTATTTCTCACCATGGGCTTTATAGCCAAGGCAGTGCTCAACGCTCACCGGGAATATGCCGTACCCGCCATGGCACCGGTATGGCAAAACGTGATTTTTATATTGCTAGTTTTCCCACTGGGCGGGCTTTTGGGACCGGGTCTGGCCTGGTGCACCCTGGCCGGGGCACTGGTATTTTACCTGTATAATTTGCCGGCCATGGTGCGGTTTGGTATCCCCTGGCGTCCGCTTTTGAACACCGGTGACCCGGATGTGCGCAGAGTATTGTTAATGTCCATACCGGTAATTTTAACCACCCTGGCCAACCGGGGCTTTATATTTGTAGATCGCTGGTTCGGTTCCCACCTGGTGGAAGGTAGTATTGCCGCCTTGAATTTTGCCAACCGGATACGGGAACTGCCCTATGGTTTATTTGTCGCCGTGGTATCCTCGGTGTTGTTTCCGGCTCTGGCAGCGGCCGTCAAACGCAGGGACGGGCGGTTGCTGCGGGACAGAACAGCCATGGGCCTGCGCCTGGTGGCACTGGTAACCTACCCCAGTATAACGCTGCTGGTGGTGCTGGCTGTACCGGTGGTGCGGCTACTTTTTGAACGCGGTGCCTTTGATGCCACCGCCACCGCCGCCACCGCCATGGCACTAGGTTATTACGCCTTTTCCGTAGCCGCCATGTCGGCAAGCTCGGTGCTTACTTATACATTCTTAAGCATGCGTGACGCTTTGTTACCACTCTGGGGAGGGCTGGCCGGACTGGTAGTTAATATACTGCTGGATTACCTGCTGGTGGACCGGATGGGTCATGCCGGCCTGGCATTGGGTAATACTGTGGGGTCCTTTGTTACCGCTGCGCTTTTCCTGTTATTTTTATACCGCCGTTTACCGGGTTTTGACTGGACCCGGCAATTTGTGGACCAGCTAAAGATAGTCGCCGCCACACTGGTTTTTGCCGGTGTATTGTGGCTGGTCAGCGGGTATGCCGGGTTGTTTAATGCGCATTTGTCCCTGTTGGAGCAGCTTTTAGGTATGGTGCTGGCAGTGGGGGCTGCGGGAATTGCTTATTTGGTGTTGTTAATATTACTGAATGTGGAAGAGACTGCTCCGCTCAGGCAAAAGTTTATTAAATAATAAAATGGTATTGTGCAAAACATAATATTATAATATAGTATTTTGCAAAAAACACTTGGGGGATATGCAAATTGAAAGAAACATCAAAATATGAAGAACCCGCAAGGTTATTAAAGGCGCTTGCTCATCCCACCCGCCTGTGTATTGTAGCCGGGTTAATAAATGACAGCTGTAATGTTAACAAAATGAAAGAATGTTTGGAACTGCCGCAATCAACGGTATCCCAGCAATTGGCCATATTGCGGGCCCAGGGTATTGTAGACGGGGAACGCCACGGTACCGAGGTTTTTTACAAAGTGGCCAATGAACAAGTAAAGGAAATAGTTAAGGTTCTACTGGGTGAGGATGTTATCAATTTTAAGCAGGTTTAAATAAATCTTTATATCCGAATTTATCATTGTTTTTATTATAGAGATGAATTTCTAAGCCGGGTTGCCTGCCTGGTTAATTTTTAGCTGTGGGCCAAGCCCGGCTTAGGGCATTTCCATTCAAATAACTGAATTTTTTGCCCTGCCAGGTATCCTCCGCTTCGAGCAATCGTTCAAGCTCAGTTTTTATCTTCCACCAGCTGGTATCCCAATTGCAAAAAAGTACTTCGCTGCGGGGTCCTTTGCCCACCAGGCGCTGGATTACGGTATTCGGGTCCAGGTATTCCAAAAAGGTAATAATACGTCTAACGTATTGTTCCAAAGTTATCAATTTAATTTCACCGCGTTCATACATGTTGCCCAGTTGGGTGCCGCGGACAATATAAAGTGAATGTAGTTTGACGTACTGGATACCCAGGGCGGATATAATTTTAGCGTTTTCAATTACATCATGCATATTATCCCAGGGTAAATTCAATATCAAATGGGTGCATATTTCAAAATTGCGGCGGTGGATACGCAGCACCGCATCGATAAATTCAGCCAGGGTATGCCCCCGGTTGATCTTTTGCAGTGTATGATAGTTAACCGTTTGCAACCCCAGTTCGATATTAATGTCAATATTTTTATCGGCCTGTACCTGGGAAAGTATATCCAGATATTCTTCGCTGATACAATCGGGCCTGGTGGACACTGAGATGCCCACGATGTCATCTTCTGCAGCCGCACATTTAATGTTGGCGGCAAATTGCTCCGGGGGCAGGTAGGTGTTGGTGAAGGCCTGGAAATAGGCAATATATTTATTCGCGTTAAACCGCTGGCGGAAATACTCTTTATTCTGTCTTAGCTGCTCTGTGACCGACAGTTTATTGGGCAGGGCGTCAAATCCGGAGCCCTGCTCGTCACAAAAAATGCAGCCGCCGTATCCAAGGGTTCCGTCCCGGTTGGGGCAAGTGCCCGGTAAATTAACCGGTAGTTTATATACTTTTTGTCCGAATTTCTTGATTAAGTGCCGGGAATATATATTATACCTGCTGTTTTCTTTGCACATAAGATTCACCGTTTTATTTGGGTCTTGATAATTTACCCAAATTTTATCACATGCATGGCAAAACCAAAAGGAGCAAATAGGAGTAAATAATGTGCAAAAAAAGCCGCGGAAAACGCGCGGCTTTCTTAGATACCACTCGAAAAAGTACGTATAATTAATATCTCGGTGGTGCCAGGTGTTGAGAGGTTGAAAGTTTTTTTATTTTGAGCCTTTCAACACCTGGCACCAAACCTTGATTTTCAAACAGTCTCTATTAATAAAGACGTATGCTATTATTCAGGAACTTTAATCCGCTACATAGGCTGCGGTAACGCTGCGGTACAAGTTATCCCGGTTTATGCCTGTCCAGGTGATTTTAGGCACGCTGCCGGATTCCCGCTTGGCCATGTACAGCACCAGGTCCAGCACCCGGCAGGAGTAACCCCACTCGTTGTCGTACCAGGCCAGTACTTTAACCAGCTTGCCATCCATCACAATGGTGGAAAGGGCGTCCACAATTGAAGAATGGGAATCGCCGTAGTAATCTTTGGATACCAAGGGTGCATCGCTGTAAGCCATAATTCCTTTCAATTCGCCTTCGGCGGCCCGCCGCAGCGCGTCGTTGATCTCTTCAACTGTGGTGGACCGTTCCAAGACGGCTACAAAATCTACTACGGACACGTTGGGGGTGGGCACCCGCATGGCCAAACCATTTAACTTGCCCTGCAGGTCGGGGATAACCAGCCCAACGGCTTTGGCGGCTCCCGTGGTGGTGGGTATTATAGACATACCAGCGGCCCGGGCCCTGCGTAAATCCTTGTGGGGCAAGTCCAGTATCTGCTGGTCGTTGGTATAGGAATGCACTGTGGTCATCATACCGTTTTTAATTTTAAACTGCTGGTGCAATACTTTAACCACCGGTGCCAGGCAGTTTGTGGTGCATGAGGCATTGGAGACAATATTGTGTTTATCTGGATCATAATCATTATGGTTAACCCCCATGACAATGGTGGCATCCACATTTTTACCCGGCGCGCTGATGATCACCTTTCGTGCTCCGGCCCGCAGGTGCGCGGCTGCATCTTCCCCCTTGGTGAAACGCCCGGTTGATTCAACTACCATGCCCACGTTTAAATCGCCCCAGGGCAGGGCTCCGGGATCCTTTTCCGCCAGAACCTTGATTTTCTTGCCGTTTACGGTAAAGCCGTCCTCTATGACTCTTACGTCGGCATCCAGGACGCCGTGTACAGAATCATATTTTAACAGGTGGGCCAGCGTTTTGGCATCTGTTAGATCGTTAACCGCCACCACATCCACTTCCGGGTTGTCGAGCGCCGCTCGGAAAACATTGCGACCGATGCGACCGAAACCGTTGATACCTATTTTGATGGTCATAAATACGGCAACCCCTTTCTCTTTACCTAAAAATATTTTACATGCAGCTAGTTTTTCCGCCAGGCTAAAAGGTATGAATGTCAAAGTGTTCTCATGGAAGCGGGCAATTCCGCAGTATCCTAATGCCGGCAAAGTGTTATATTTCAGCCTCTGGTGTTTTTTATTATAAGTATAAATTATATTATATTTATTGAAAAGTAAATGACATATTTCACAAACCGGAGTTTGGTTATAGGGAGGTTACCGTTATAATAACTATTATTCTTTTCAGTTTATTTGGTATAATATAGTTGTTTTTTCAGTTAACACAAACTAGAGGGGGATAAATAATGGCGGATATTAATCTCAGTGATGAAATTGCTGTAAAAATAAAGGACGATCCTTTCCCCAACTATCTGGGGGTGGAAATTATCAAGGTTGCGCCTGGTTACGCCAAGGTATCCTTAAAGGTGCAGGAGCATATGACCAATATACACCGGATTACCCACGGCGGTGTGGTTTTCACTGTTGCAGACGTGGCACTGGGCAATGCCAGCAACTCCCACGGGCCGGCGGCGGTGGCTATGAATGTTAACATAAACTACATGCGGCCCAGTAAACCCGGAGATGTTTTAATAGCCACTGCGGAGGAGGTTCATTTGGGCAGGCGCACGGCACACTACAGAATAACTGTAGAAAATGAGCAGGGAAAACTGGTTGCTACAGTGCAAGGGTTGGTGTTTAGGGAAAACAAATAGGCCAGTAGTTATAATAAACTATTTTTGCTCCCATCGCTTATAGTGATGGGAGTTAAATATGAGTACACTTTCCGTTTAGTTGGAAAATTATTACTTTATTTCATCTAATAAAATATACCTAAATTTACCTGTTGCATCAATGCCCCCAAAATGATAACATAACAAATGTCGCCTCTACGGCGGCGGCGTAAAAAACTAAGTCAGGGCAATGGTGGCAACGGCAGTAGAACTACCGAGCTAACCACAAATTGCCATTGACACGAACGGACAAAAAGTGATACAATACAATTCCGGTCGCGAAAACGACCACACGGTCCTTGAAAACTAAACAGTGCAAAGAGATGTAAAACGGACGCTGGTCGCAGTTGGTCAAAAAAGACCGAAAAAGCGACGGCGGCCAAACCAAACCTCGTCAAGCGAAAGCTTAAGCGAGTAATTCATTAAACGAGTCAAAGATTAAATTTTTCATAAAACTTTTATGGAGAGTTTGATCCTGGCTCAGGACGAACGCTGGCGGCGTGCTTAACACATGCAAGTCGAACGGGGTTTAACGAGAAGCTTACTTTTTGTTAAACCTAG
>NZ_VNHM01000011.1 GCF_008124625.1 Desulfallas thermosapovorans DSM 6562 | reverse complement strand
CGGATTGTTAGCGAGTATATTCAGTTTTATAACCAGCGCCGCATGCATGGTAGTTTATATGACTTGTCGCCACTGGAATTTATCAACGAACTAGCAGCAGGCAGAGTGAAACCATTTATTGTAAAGGTTTAAAAAAGCATGTTTTTGGTGAGTCCCGGAGGGGAACTCCTGGATTGGCACTAGGCGCCGAAGGGTAGCCTTGACAGCACGTTAAAAGGGCTGTGATAAAATATTCTACCGACGGGAGGGATAACCCTGCATGTTTTCGGAGCCGCCCGTCGGTAATCAATCCAGTATTACAGCCCTTAGTGCTGTCAAGGCCGCCGGTCTAGCGTCATTAGGTTTAAACTCCCTTTATAACACGCAAGTCTATGATATAAGTCGATTTTGGGATATAGACTCTAATAATAGGGGGTTAAACCGATATATAATCCAGTATGTCCTTTGCGCTTTTAGGTTCATTCTCAAGAAGCTGAAGAATCTCTCCAAAAAAAATAATACGATCGTCTAAATAATCAAATAGTAATTCTGATTTTATGGTAAAGTCATCAATACTTAACCATTGTTTGGACCATTCAGTAAGTACTAAACTATCTTTATCATCCTTTTTAAGAAAAGTTGATACAACAAATCTTGCAGCTTGATCGCTGCTTTTTTCCCAACCAATATTTTTACGAATCCATTCAGATAATAATTCACTTGTTATGGTATTCCCTACCTGACATTCAGAATCAATCCAGGAGAAAATTTTGTTTAATGACATTAAATAACTTTCAGGTGAATGAGGCAATCGGATAATAGTCATTAGTTTATTCGTAGTCATATATACACCACCCTTATTGTGTAAAACCATGATATTCTAGCAATATGAACACCCCTTATATTTATTTCGATTTTAACATATTTCCTAAGAATATTTATTATCATTTGTCAAAACATTATAAAAATTTCATTTTAAGTTATCAACCTGACGGTGATAGTGGTGAGTAAAAATAACATGCGTAAGAAAAGGGCCGCGGCTGCGGCCCCACGCGCGCTTCGCGCGCGCCCTTCCGCCGGGTTGCGGAAGCTTATTGAACATAACGACCCCCACAACAAAAAGAAACAATGCAGGCAAAGGAAAACCCGGGCACCGGCACGGCAAAAACCAGGCGTGCCGAAGTGCCAGGCTACGGTTCGGTCATAATATAGTATAGATGGCCACAGCCCCGCCCATAATCGTCACCCGCGGTGGCACTCCGAGCCGGGTATGCCGCCAGAATCAAAGCTGGCCACTGCCCCCAGGTCCCCCGGCGGTGGTGTCGGCACCACCGGCCCGGCTACGCCGGGTATCGGGAGCGGGACAAAAAAGTACCCCACAAAGGGGGTTATTTGTCATTATCTTTCATTTCCCTGGCCCATTCCCGAGCAATTCTGCCGATCTCCCGGTCCGCGCTGACTTCGTTGGGGTCGTCTTCGTCAACGGGCGCAAACTGGTACAGCTCAACCACCTTTCCATCGCCTTTCAATCTGGCTTCCCGCTTGCGCAGTATTTCCCGGTATTCTTGTCTGCCAAACTCGGTCATGTGTTCCATGTGTACGTGGGCATGGATTTCCCGGGCGCTGTTCAGCAAGTCGTGCACCTGCTGCGCTTCGGCGGCCCGGTCGATTTGGTTGAGTTTTTCGTAACAGTACCGGGCCATGTTTAAGGCGTTCATCAGGCAGTTGATTTCCTCCGGTTCCAGTTCGATTTTCATTTCATTCGTACCCCCTATACCTTGAATTCCCGCACCACTTTCCCGGCCGGGGTCTGGTCATCTTCTACAAAAGAAAGAAATTCCTCATCGTCTTCCGCACCGTCCAGGGCCTGTTCCCGTTTTTTAAAAGGCTTGTCCCCTTCGCCGCTGCGGTGTGCCTGCATGTCGAACAGGTTCAGCTGTACCGGTTCGATGTTCACGTTGACCTGCTCGTTGGGCCGGAATTGGCGCAACTCCAGCAGGTTTTCGTTGGTCAGTTCGATGTCGTCCAGCTGCACCCGGATGGCCTGGGCCCAGCCGTCGGCCAGCACTTTGTTGACGATCTCGATTTTTTTAATCCGCGCCTGGAAATCCGCTTTACGCATTAATTCTCACTCCTTGTAGTATTTTCCTTCTATCTTGCTTTACCCGGCTCATATCCCATTAACTCATCCAATTCGCTCAACCGGTTTCGTTCCCGGGCCGCGTAGACCAGCGCACGAATTTCTATCCGGCGCAGATTCGGGCGACCGGGTTCTTTCAGGCCGGCCAGCGCGTCATCAAAATAAACGTCTTTCGCCCGCACGCCAAGGCCGTCCATTTCACGAACCAGATAATAAAGGCATTCATCGAGGGGGTTCATTTCTCAGCTCCTGGACCACCACTTCCGCCCGCTCCTTTACCCCGGGCCGGACGAACAGGCCGGCTTTCAGCCTGGTGACCTGCCGGTCGTCACGCCAGGCAATGCCGTTTAAGCCGTCCTGGATGCTTTTGACGTAGTTGTCCAGGTCGCCCCCGGGCGCGGACAAATATACGTTTACCTGCAGCTTGACCGGACCGTCATAGGGGTTTTTAAACACCTGTTTGCCCGCCCAGCCCACGGTTTCTTCGTAGCTGCGGCTTTTTTTCGGGGTGTAGATTCTGCCGTTTCTGCCTGTCCGGGGCCGCTGTTTGGGCACCGGGCGGCCCGGGATGGTGAACGTCACCAATTAAATCACCCCCGCATTTTTGAGTGTGCGGAACATGTCCCGGCACGCTCTGGGGGTCCGGGCCAGCCGGGCCGCGGCCTGGTGGGGCTTTTGGTTTTGGACGGCGACAAGTACCGCCAGCCGGTACATTTCGGTGTCGGTCCAGGCGTTTTTGGTCCGGCGCCGGCGGGCGGCGTTGAATCTTTGCACCCGCTCCAGCAGCTCGTAAGGCGGTTGAACTGTTCCGGTTTGCGCCCCGCGGGGCTGCGGGCCGGCATAACCATGCATGGCCGGGTTGCTGTGCCAAACGGGATCGGGCAAATCGCTGCGCCGGGCCTGGGTCTCCCAGAAGGCGTGCAGGTTGTCTTCCAGCACCCGGCCGGTGGGGATGTCCACCCTGATGATGCATTCTTTGCTGGACATGGGGTCCACTCCTTTCTCTTCAGCTCATGTACAGTGACCGGATTAATGCTTTTTTCTCGTCCTGCCGGTTGACCGGCCGGTTTTCTTGCCCGTCTCGCGGCGCATTAATCCAGTCTAAGTACGGTTTGTCCGGCCCCAGGAAAGTGGCGGCGTGTTTGATGTAGCGCTGCTGCGTGCCCTGCCTGCGGCACTCGGCGGCGTAGTTTGCTGCGGCGTTGACCAGGTCCCCAACCAGGCCTTCCGTAGTCAGGCCTTCAGATAGACCTTCCCTGATGCGAATTTTCCAGCATCTGTAGGCACGCTGTTTTTCCACCTTCCGGGGATAGACGGCCCAGAATTTTTCAAAGTGCGGGTCGTACACACATGTTTCTTTTTCTTTACTTTTCTTTACTGTTTCTTTAATATTTCTTTCGGCACCGCTCTGGCCCTTGCCGCTGTTGGCTTGCGGGGTTTGCAAGGTTGGTGATTTACCAACTCCGGGGTTGGTATTTTGCCAACCCTCGGGTTGGTGATTTACCAACTCGGTAGTTGGTGATTTACCAACCAAGCCGGCGGGAATGGTTGGTGTTTTACCAACCGGGCCGGCGGGAATAGTTGGTGAATTACCAACTGCTGTTTCCGCGCCGGCTGGCAATTTACCAACCCAATTTGCGGTAGTTGTCGGTGAATTACCGACCTTTCCGCCCGGGCCGGGTGGTGTTTTGCCGTCCGGCCCGGCGGGGGTGGTTGGCGAAACGCCAGCTGCCGCGCCCGCGCCGGCCGGCGGCGTGCCGGTCCCTGTTCCGGCGCCGGTTGGCGCTGCACCGGCCGCTTTTTCCGCCAGGTTCCGCTTGAGGATTTGTTTGAATCGCTCCGGCCCGCCGGGCCGGGCCCGGGGAATGCGCCAGCGGTCGTAGTCTTTGTTCAAAGCGACCCGCTCGCCGTTTACGGTCAACACTCCGCATTCCACCAACAGGAGCAGTTCTTTTTTGATGTCGCTTTTATCGATGCCGATGACCTGGAAGTCGGCCTGCCGCAGTACGGCGTATTTGCGGCCGCACCCGTAGCTCAAGCGGATAACCAGCAGGATGATGTTCAGCTGCCGCTTTTTAAAACCGGCCAGGATGATGGCCTCGAATAACTCGTTGGATATTCTGGTGAACTCGTCGGGTTGCGGGTTGGCCATGACGTCCCCCTGATACTATTTGATTAAAAATGCACACAGCCGCACCAAAAAGTACCCCGCCACCAGGGCCAGCACGGTATAGGCGAATTTTTCCCCCCGGCGCGTATGCGGCGCTTCCAGCCATTCCTGGACCCGGGTGACCAGCCCGTCCAGCATCCGGACCAGGCGGCGGGCCGGCCCCGGCCTGGCGGATACTCCCGGCTTGAAGACCTGTGCTTTGATATCCTTCATTTGTCCAGCACCAGCTTAAAGTGCTTGTCGAACATGGTCTGGGCTATCCTCTCCAGCGCCCGGGCGCGTTTGAATATTTTCACCGCCCGGGGCCTTAAGTGCCGGGTGGCTATTTCCATGTCTTCGGCGCTTGTGATGATGAAATAACCGCCGGTGCCGGGCTCGGTGCTGCTGCCGATGGGCAGGCCGTGTTCCACCACCAGGTGGTAGATGATTTCCCGGGCCTCCCGCTCGCTTAAGCCGGTCAGTTCGGCTAGCCGGCGTTTATGCACGGCTTGTTTGCAGCCGGCGGGGATCAGTCCCAGCACCAGGCGTTCTTTGCGGGTCAGCTGTTCCACTGCTGTTTCACTCCTTCCCCGGGGGTTGCCCCCGCAAGTCTTCCGTTACAAATTCCGCCGGGTACGTCCTGCGCACATCCCCTGCAGCGATGTGCCCCTGTACCTGGTTGCAGCGTTATTCACCAGGCGTTCTTTGCACTGCAGGACGCGCTCGGCCCGTTTGTTTATGATTAACCGGCGTTTTAGCCATTACCGCACCGTTTTGCACATACGCTCGCAGAGTTGGACTTTTTGCTCTAAAGGCCAATCCTTGATGACAAATAGCAGCTCCGCCCGCAGGCAGTTATGGCACAGGTCGATTTCCCGGTATTCTTCTTCCGTGCGCCCGCTGGCGGTATCCCTGTAAGTGTCGAAGGGGATGTGCAGCGGGCGGCAGCCGCCCGGCAGCTTTTCCCCGCAGCGGTCGCAGGTGCGGTAGGTGTGTTCCGCCATTGCGGATGCCCCCTTTAATCACCAGTTTTTAAGATGAAAGGGGACACACCTTTAGCTTTCGGGTCACCGGTTAGGAGATACCTTTTAGCTTTGAGGTCAATGCTCCCCGGGTCAAGTGATACCCTTTTAGCTTTATGATCAATGCTCCCGGGTCAAGTGATACCCTTTTAGCTTTATGATTAATGCTCCCGGGTCAAGTGGTACCCTTTTAGCTTTATGATCAATGCTCCCGTGTCAAGGTATGCCCCAATAAAGTTTGGGGTTCTAGGCATGTCCCTAATTAAAGTCACGCATTTTTTACGCAGCCTTAATCGTTGCACGGCAAGGCCGCATTTTTGCCGGGGTCCGGTCCTCGCCTGCCGGCAAGCGGGACCGGTTCAGCATGTGCTACGTTTATCGCCGCACCGCCACCAGCATGCCGTCCTGCAGGGGGCAGTGGTCCCCGGTGTCGCTATAAAAGTAGTAGCCGCCGTACCGGTGGGCGTGTTCCACCCGGCCCAGGTGCCAGCCGCGGTCCGGGCCACCAGGGTTGTATACCTCGATGGGCCGGCCGCTGGTGAATTCGATGCCGGTGGTGTCCATGACGTACCGCCCGTTGGGCTGTATAAATATCCGTCCCTCGGTGCGGGGTTTTTGCAGGTACTCCACCCACCGGGCCAGGTCTGCGATTTCCGCGCCGTTTTCGCAAAGATTGACCAGCTTTTGCAGTTCCACCCGCTCGATGCCCTCCAGCCGGTCCAGGTAGGGGTAGAGGCTGGCCACCCGGTCCATTTGGTCCAGGGTGGCGGCCAGCAGTTCGCCCAGTTTCGTTACTTCTCTATTTGCGGAAATTCCGCGCCCCCGTTTAATCGGGGACATTCCTCGACCGAATAGACCCGACCCCGTAACAGAGGTGTGTCCCCGTTCATATAAAGCTGAGGTGTGTCCCATTTTCTTATCCTGCAGCATGGGCGGCACCCCTTTCCACGGCGGACTTGCCGCGCCCGCCGCCCAGTTCGCTGACCGCGCCGTCCTCCACCCAGAACATTTTCACACCCGGCAGCCCGGGGTTTTGAGGGATTACGTCGCCCACAGTGCAAAAGAGCATGATTTGGTCGAACTGGTCCAGCATGCCCAGCAGGGTACCCGTGAGCAAATCCCGGTTGTCCTGGTCCAGCATGTCCACTTCGTCAACAGCTATGAAGTTCAGCCCGGTCATTCTGGCGATGGCGGCCTGCAGCGCGATACCCACCCGGAGCTGCTCGCTTTTGGAGAGCAGCTTGACGGGCAGCACCGAGCCGTCCCGGTGTACCAGGGGTGTATAGTCTTCCTTCCAGGTGATCTGGTAGCGTTCGTCGGTGAAGGCGGCCAGCAGGGTGTTGATCTCTTCCGTCAGCCCGGCTATCCGGTCGCCCAGCAGGGTTTTGCGGATGCCGTCCGGCCCCAGGGCCTTGACCATGCGCTCGGTGACGGCCAGTTCCTTTTCCAAAACTTCCAGGTCCTGCTGCAGCTGGCGGGCCTGTTGGCGACCGTGGGCAGCCACTTCCAGCTGGCTCAAAATACCCCGCCCCTGGTCGATGCGCCCCTGCAGGCGGTCGATTTCTTCGGGGTCGGCCCCGCTTTTGTGCAGGGTTTCTTCCCAGGCGGCCGCCTCCTGCCAGGTGTTGTCCAGTTCCCTCTGTGTGCGGGCGATGGCTTCGTCCAGGCCGTGCAGTGCGGTTCGGTCGGCGTCCAGTTCGGTCAGGGTTTTCTCTATTGCGCCGGCCCGGTGCTGCAGGGCCTGTTTTTGCTCCTGCGTTTTGCGGATGCCGGCCCGGAGGTGGTCAACTTTCTCGTCGGCAGCAGCGTTTTCCAGTTCCAACTGGTTGATTAGTTCCTGTACTTCGCCCCCGCTCATGCGGCAGGCAATCAGTTCCGGGGCCAGGGGGCACCGGCCGTCGAAGGCCTGCAGTTTTTCCACCACCGCCCGCCTGGCCCGGTCCGCGGCCTGCAGCGCGGCCAGTTCCCGGTCGTATTCGGCCGCCGTGTTCGCGGCCTGTTCTGCTTGCGCTTTCACCTGGCCCAACTTCTGAGCTAGTTCTTCCCGGTCCCGGCCCGCCGTTTCCCGCTCCAGCCTGCTTTTTTCCTCGTTTAACCGTTCCAGTTCAGCAGCCAGCTTATTGACCCGCTCCCGGCACCGGGCCAGGTTCTCCTGTGCGGCCCGGCGCGCGCCGTGGGCTTTGAGCAGTTCGTTTTTCTCCCGTTCCAGCTCGGCCAGCTGTCTTTCCACGGCTTCTTTGTCTTCCAGGTCCAGGCCGTCCGGCAGGTTGGGCAGTTCCATTTCGGCCAGCGCCGCCCGGGTGCGCTCCAGGTCTTTTTTGGCCTCCCGGCGCTGTTCCCGGGCCCGCTTTTCCATGCCTTCCAGGATGGCGGGGTCTCCGCCGAATCCCGGGGGCAGCAGGGCCTTTACCCTGGAGGCCGCTTCCCTGGCCTGCTCGTCTGCCACCCCGGTGCCGCGCAGGTACTGCACGGTGGCGCCGGCTATTTCTTCCGCGGTGCAGGAGATGCCGCACAACGCGAACAGGAACGCTTTTTGTTCCGCGGGGGGCAGGTTAATAAAGGAGCCGGCGTTTAGGACCAGCTGAATCAATTGTTCGTCTGCCTCCAGGTGGTGGTGGATGGCGGCCTGTCCTTCCTGGATGTTCCGGCTTTTGCCCACGGTGAGGGTGTGGGGTGGCATGGCCCGGACCACACCGCCCAGGCCGGCCAGTTCCAGCCCCACCTGGCAGTTTTTCTCTTTGCGGGTGACCAGGTCGCCCGCTCCCCGGCCAGCCCGGTCGGTCCACAGATTGCGCCCGGTCAGGGCCCACTCGATGGCGGCCAGGATGCTGGATTTGCCGCTGTTGTTGCGCCCGACAAATATGTTTAGCCGGTCCAGCTCGACGGCGGTGTTTCTGTGGTTGCGGAAATTGTGCAGGGCCAGTTTGGTAATGTGCATTTTATGTGATCCTCCTTTGGGGGTAATGTGGTTATGTTCAATTAGCTTTTGCCACCAGTATAGCGGTCAGGGGACACACCTCAGCTTTGGGGTCAGGGTTTTGGGGTCGAGGAATGTCCCCAACGTATTGCGCGTTAGCGCATGGGGCGGCTTCCGCCGCCCCTATTAGGGGCAGGGGTTGTGTCCGCTGTATAAGCCGGCCCGCCGCCAAGCCGGTGTCGGTCGTCACCGGTCCCGGCCACCCGAAGGTATTGGCTCTCCCGTCGCGGGCGGGCCAGCATTTTTATAGGAATACGCTAAAACAGCCGCATTCTGCCGCCGTTTGCCGCCCGGGGCGGGAGCGGTGCCGATTCGGGTTTGGGGTTTGGCCTGCCGCCGGCCATGCTCAGGAGTAGTTCAATCACCCGGCTGGCCTCGGGTTTGGTCAGCTCCCTGGCCGATTGCTTGCCGGTTTTCTGTTCGATAAGCTGGTGCAGTGCCGTTTCGTCCAATCCGGCTTCACCGGCCGTGGCGAATATCTTCTTCAGCTGGGCCTGGGTGGCCGGAGCCTGGGCGGCTGCCCGGGGCTGCCGGGCGGGCTGGTCCGGCCCGGAGGGAGCGGTGCTGCGTGTGTGATTTCCCCCGGTGTTTTGCAGCCGCCCGGCATGCCCCGCGGCCTGTTGCTGGCGGTCAAAGGTGTCCCGCTCCAGAGCCGGCGGGTTTACCGCTTCCCCCGGCCCGTGCCCCATCGAATTGCCGGTGCCGGTATCCGCCTCAGGTGCGGGCCAGGTGCAGTTTTCCCCGGCACCGCCCGCGTTGCCGCCTGCTGCACCGCCAGCTTCTGCCTGCCCGCCGCCCACCACCGTCAGGCTGGGCTGCCGGCCGGCCCGGGGCAGCACTTCCACACCGGTTTCCAGCCACTCCAGCAACCTGGCGCCGGTTTCCGCACTCGGTTTGAACACCAGCCCGTCAAACAACCCGGTGCGGTCCTTGGTGGCGCTGGCGGTGTGGTTGTAATCCAGGTCCAGGAATACCGTGAACTCGTACTCCAGCCCGTCCCGCTGGATGGGGTTCATGCCCACCTTCTTGACCACCGTCTTGCCGTTTTCCACCACCTGGACGTGCTCCATCTTGGAGCGCAGGGTGGCGATGATATGGCACCTGGACTGCAGCATGGCGTCCACCAGTTCGTTGTGCCTGGGGGTTACCTGCCGCCAGGCGGTCCAGGAGTTGCCGCCCTTGTCCGCGGCGTACCCGTGGATGTCCAGCACGCCGCCGGGCCCGGCCCAGGCGTGAGAAAGGCTGTCGATGATGATTACGTTGTAGCCCGCGCTTTCCGCCGCCCGGATGGCCTCCACGTACTTTTCCGGCACAAAGGGTACCTCCAGGGTGCAAACATCGTACTCCCCCAGGTGGGCGTATAGTTCGCCCGAGCCGCGTTCGGTATCAATCAGCGCCACCCGGCCGCCCAGGCCGAAGGACACCTGCAATGCGCTATATGTTTTTCCACTGCCGGCCGGGCCGGCGAAGGCCAGGCGCAGCTTGACTTTTTTGCGCTGTGCGCGGTGAAATTGTAACGCCATTGGATATTCCTCCTTTTCAGATGGCAGCCATGTATTCGCTGCGGGTTTCCTTGACTTGCCAACTTGATGGTGTTAAACTTTGGTAAGAGGTTTTTTCTTGTGCCCCTTCCTTTGGGAGGGCTTTTTCTTTTGTCTGTAAGTAGCCTTTCTGCAGCATCTTGTCCCTGTGCGCTTTGCCGGCCGCTTCGGCGGCCCGGACCCCGAAGATCCTCATCATCACCCCCTCCACTTCGGCCACGGCCTGCTTGATGTTGGACACACACTTCCCATACAGTGCAAAATACTGGCTCTTTTCATGCTCGTTAAAGTCATATTGGGTCATCTTGTTGGTCACCAGGCGACAGAGCATGTCAGCCGCCGGCACCGCCTCGTCCAGTTCCCGTACCAGGCAGTAATGTACCGCCTGGGGGCTGTTGACGATGGCGTTCAGCACCGGCGGGTTGACGCGCCTGCCGATGGGGTCGGCCTCGCTCTGCTGCCACCTGACCAGGCCCGGGTCGCCGTACAGCTCGGCCATGTGCCAGACCAGTTCCGGCGGCGCCGGCTGCTGCCCCGCCTCGATGCGGTAAAGGCTACGCTTGTCGATGTGCAGCTGCTCCGCTGCCGCCTGGGCGGTAAAACCGGCCTGCTTGCGGCTTTTCTTAAACGGTAATTCCACCTGTTTTCACCCCCTTTGTGCCGCTGTTTGTCATAAAGCTGAGTATTGTTGACTAATTGACTAGTGATAAACTTAGCGCAGTTTATTTTCCACATCTTTTCTGAACAACTAATTTTTGCTCTTTTTTGTTTAATTGCATATATAAACCATGCGCCAGTATCCTGGCCATTTGATCCAGATATGCATCGGGATCATCCGCAGTGAAGCCGATAATCTGCCGCCCGGTGGTCACCAACCTGGTTTTGTATCGCCTGGCGGTAACTCTGCATAGTGCTACCTGCATATGGGTTACCTCGCCTGTTCCTTATTAAGCGTTTCGCTTACTTCGTGGGCTAAAAAAAACCGGGCTACATCCACACCCAACACATCGGCTATGGCCTCCAGTTTTTCCAGGGACGGGACCCTTTTGCCGTTTTCAATCATGGACAGATACCACAGCGAGATACCCGCTTTGCGGGCCACATGCTTGGCCATCACGCCCGATTCCTGGCGTATCTCCTTAATCCGCTTACCAACATGCATAACGACACTCCTTTCTAAGCGATATGCTTACCTGTTAACCCATTTTATAATAAGCGTTATGCTTATGTCAAGAAAATTTTTAGCATTTCGCTTAAAAATATATTATCAAAGTAAGCGTCGTGCTATACTAACGCCAAGGGGTGATAAGCGAGGTGCGTAATGAAAAGTTTGCCAAACGGCTCAAAGAGGAAAGGGAAAAAAAAGGCTGGACCCAGGAGCATATGGCCAAATTGCTGAACATTAAAATCGGCACTTTGTCTGGATACGAGCGCAACTACCGGACTCCGGACCTGGAAATGACTAGCAAAATCGCAAATCTACTGGGAGTCTCTGTGGACTACCTGCTGGGGTTGAACGATAATGAAGCGGCCCCCTGGTGGGAAAAAGACACCCCGCCCACCGACATCGAGTTGGATAAATTTATTCGAGAGCAACCCAACCTGCGCATCTTCGGCGATCCCCTTGATGAAGAAGTGAAAGATGATATCATGCTGGCGCTGCGCGCCGCCTGGGAGGCATTAAAAAAAGAAAGAGCCGCTTCCAAGCAGCCCAAAGGAAAGTGATATTTAGCTTATGTTTTTGTATAAAGAAGCCAGGAAGCTTGCCAAGAGCGGGGAGAAACCGCTGGATATTGCCCGCAGTCTGGGGATTAAAGTTTTATTCGCCCCGTTTCGAAAAATAAAAGGCCTGGCCATGTCGCTGGGCAACAAAAGAATAATTGCCATTAACAACGGCCTGTCGGAAGCAGAACAGCAATTTGTCTGCGGACACGAACTGGGCCATTTTTTATTGCATCCATCGACAAACTTCGTATTTGTTTTACACAACACGTTTTCGTATTCCAAGCAGGAATACCAGGCCAATCGTTTTTCTTGCGAGCTGATACTCGGTGAGAAGGCGGAAGACTATAAATGCATGATCACTGAAATGGCCGCCTCCGGAAAACTCGACCAGTTGAGCCGGTTCGTCAGCGAAATATCCAGTATGAATGAAGAAATACCATGAAAGGGGTCAGCCTAAATTGAAAGCAGTTATCTACGCCCGATTTTCCAGCGACAACCAGCGGGAAGAAAGCATTACCGCCCAGGTGCGGGCCTGTACGGAATACTGCAAACGCAAGGGTTACACCATCGTAAAAACTTACACCGACGAAGCCCGCTCCGCCCTGACCGACGACCGCCCCCAGTTCCAGCAGATGATCCAGGACGCCCGGGACGGCTTGTTCGATGCTCTAATTATTCACAAACTGGACCGTTTTGCCCGCAACCGCTACGACAGCGCCTTTTATAAGCGGGAACTGCGCCGCGCCGGGGTAAAAATGGAATCCGTTCTGGAACACCTGGACGATTCGCCAGAAAGCATCCTGCTGGAAAGCTTGCTGGAAGGCCTGGCCGAGTATTACAGTAAAAACCTGGGTCGGGAAGCCATGAAAGGGATGAAAGAAACCGCCCTGCAGGCCAAACACTGCGGCGGCATCCCGCCCCTGGGACTGGACGTGGGGCCGGACCGCAGCTACATGATTAACGAACATGAAGCAAAGGCCGTGCGCCTGATTTTTGATATGTATGATCAAGGTTTTGGTTACGACAGGATTATCGACGAATTGAACTCTTTTGGTTACCGCACAAAACGGGGCGGTCCGTTCGGCAAAAACTCTTTGCACGAAATTTTAAAGAACGAAAAATATATCGGCGTCTACACGTTCAACAAACGCCAGGGCAGGACAGCCTACGGGCGCAAAAACAACCGCCGGCAAAAACCGGCGGAAGAGATCATCCGCATCCCCGGTGCCATTCCCGCCATTATCGACGAGGCCTTATTCAACCGGGTGCAGGAAAGAATGCTTAAGCGCAAGCAAAACCCCGAACGGGCCAGGCAGAAAGCCAAAACTATATTTCTGCTCACAGGTTTGGTATTCTGTGGAGTGTGCGGCACCGCTTATATAGGCAATACCGCCACCAACAACGGCACCCGCTACGGGTATTATGAATGCGGGGCCCGGGACCGCACCAGGACCTGCACCAACCGGCGCATCAGGAAAAACGTGCTGGAGCAAATGGCTCTTGATGAAATAGATAAAATCTTTGCCCCGGATGTTCGACCGACGCTGGTTAAGAAAACCATAGATTTTTATCACCAGTTATATAACCAGTCTTATGATGAGAAAAAGTACCTGGAAAAGGAACTCAAGCGAGTTCAAACAGCGATAAACAACCTGCTGCGTTTAATCGAGCAGGGTCAGGCATCGGACGCGCTGGTGCAGCAGTTATCCAGGCGGGAACAGGAAGCGGCTTTGCTGCAGCAGGACTTGGACAGGCTATCCGCCAGGACGGCCATCACGTTGACTCAAAAGGATGTTGAGCTTTACTTTGAAAGCCTGTATCAGCAGTTTAAGGATAAAGAAAACGAGGAGCTGTTAAAGCAACTCGTCCAGCAGTTTGTTGCCAAAGTTACTGTTTTTGAAGATGAGATTAAGGTTGATTTAAAAATAGTTTTGGTTACCATTGGTGGAGGCGGGGGGAGTTGAACCCACCGTCCGAAAGAAGAGCCACAAGACCTTCTACGAGCGTAGGTTGTGTTTTAAAATTCGCCCCTTTGGCGCCCACAACCAGGCTTCGCCGGAGCTATCTCGATGAATTTCCCCGTTTGGCCTCCGAGAATCGGCTAAAGGGTAAGCCTGCTCATATGACACCCCGTGGCCCGCTCCACAGGCAAGTGCGGGTGGGATGCTAGCTGTAATTAAGCAGCTAGAGCGTAATTTTCTTTGTTGGCAGTTATATTAACTGTTCCACCGTTTAACGGGCTGATGGAACCCCGGCTCGCTTATCCTGCCACAACTTCCCCCGTCGAAACCATTTCGCCCCCATAATTAAATAACAAGTATTAAAGTTTGTTACATTACAGTTGTTTGAAACTTAACTAACACAGCTAATCTTGAGCAATCAAACTCACCTATCTAAAACCTTTGCCTATCTTTCATGGCCCGGTCCATTTCTCTTTTGGCGTCCCGGGCGGCAATATCTTCCCGTTTGTCGAATTTCTTTTTGCCCCGGGCCAGGGCCAGCTCAATTTTAGCCCATTTACCATTTTTAAAGTACACCTTAAGGGGGATAAGTGATAAACCCTTTTCCCTGGTTTGCCCGAACAGCCGCATGATTTCCCGCTTGTGCATCAACAGCTTCCGCGGGCGCTTGGGTTCATGGTTAAACCGGTTGCCCTGTTCATAGGGGCTTATATGCATATTATACAACACCAGTTCGCCGTTTTCAATCCGGGCGTAACTATCCTGAAGATTGGCTTTACCGGCCCGTATGGACTTGATTTCCGTGCCGGACAAAGCGATACCGGCTTCATAGGTTTCATCAATATGATACTCATGACGTGCCTTGCGGTTTACAATTGTCTTGGCCGACATAAAGAACACCTCGATAATCAAAGCCCAACCATATTCTCCGGCAGGGCTTTTAAGCTACGTCGATAAATTATGGAACAAAAATTACAAGCATTACGCCACCAGGTAATTATTAATTATACCATAATCCATAATACTGTCAACATGCTTGGCATTATTATTCCCGGCTACCTCACCAAGGCACATCAATTAAATCCAGCCGCCCGGCCGTCACAATCCCATTTCACCAGCAATGCCCTGCATGGCTTCCAAACCCAGGGCCAAAAACTCTTCAAGCTCCAGTCCCATTTCAGAGCAAGCCGCAATTATTTCACGGTTGGCACCCCGGGCGAAAGCCTTTTCTCCATATTTTTTCTTGAGGAAGGTAACATCCACAGCGGACAGCTTCTTTTCCGGTCTTACCAGCGCCCCGGCAACAATTAACCCGGTCAGCGGGTCGGTGGAATACAACGCCTTGTCCATAAGCGTTTTACGGGGTAAGCCGTGGGCCTCGTTATGCACCCGCACAGCATACACCACATCGCCGGGCAGTCCCTTATCCGCCAGCAAATCGGCCCCCTCCAAGCTGTGTCTATGCGGGTCATCCTTTGTACGATCGTAATCAATATCATGCAGCAGCCCCGCCAGGCCCCACTTCTCAACATCCTCATTGAAATGTTCAGCCAGGCGCCGCATCACAGCCTCCACGGCCAGGGAGTGTTTTATCAAATTTTTGTTTTTTAAATGCTGTTTTAAGAGTTTATATGCCTCTTCTCTGGTCATGAGTCTAAAATACCTCCAACAATCTCTATATTTGCGCCGGGTCAATCTTCATAAACTTGGCCGTAGCCTTGACGGCGGTCTTGCCGCCAGGCAGTATGATCCGCCCGGCCATTAAATAAAGCCTGTCCCTTTTTACCTCTTCGCACCACGATTCCACCACAAGCCTGGTTTTTATGGGCACCCCGATACTGTACCGGGTGTTCATTTCCACCGTCATAATGGAAATATCCTTCAACCACAGCCACCAGGCCATTGTTTCATCCAGCAAGGCGGCAATAAGGCCCCCGTGCATATAACCGTTCCAGCCCTGGTGCTCTTCCCCCGCCTCAAATTCGGTACGGCAAATATCACCATCCATTTTAAATTTTAGTTTCAAGCCAATGGGATTGGCCGGGCTGCAGCCAAAGCACATGTGGTCACTGCCCTTTACTCTACTTCGCAGGTAATTCACCCCCCGGACAATATCATTACATATTATAACCCATAATGACAACTGTTACCTGATAATGAAAAGCAGGCAAAAACCCGGTGAAATCCTTGCGCAATCAGTTATGCTGTTTTATTTATCATTTAATAGCACCTTTGAGCTTTATCCCGTTTAAGGCAATGCAAAAAACCCGGCTCAGAGCCGGGTTTTTTGCATGTGATTCGTTAACGCAGATGGATATCGTTTTGCACATCCTGGAGCAGTTTTTCATTTTTCCTGATGCGCGCCTCAAGCTCTTCAATTCTAGCTTCGTCCTCGTTACTATCTTTCAGTTTGGCCAATTCCTCCTTGTTTTCCACAATCTCCTGCTCCAATTCATATGAAAAATTTATTTTCTCGCCGTAGTTCATGCCCTTTTGGTAACGTTGTCCGGGATCACTGTAGTCCAAAATTATCCCTCCGATCCTTTATTTATAAATATTGTGCCCCGGTTTATTGTAAATATGCGTTTTAACAAATATACCGTCCACTTTAACATCGCCAGGGGGATAAAAATGAAGGGGAGTGAGGCCCGTGTCGCGTTGGCAGCATGAATGTCTGGATAATAATACTGTTTTTTATCTCTAGGTTGGGGAAATTTTTTCCATGGTAGCAACGTAGTGTCCAGATAATAATACCGTTTTCTATCCGGGAACAGGTGTATGTGCTATAATAAGGGTTGGGTGGAAAGAAAATATTTGGTTATTGATAATAAGGGTCTGTGGGCTTTTCCTTTACATAACCTACTTTGTTGACGGAGGGAGTTTTGGATATGGAAAATAAATTAACTTTAATCGTGGCTTTGGTTGCCTTTGTCTTTGCCGCCAGCATGATACCCATGAGCAGAATGAAGGTGCGCGGCAAGGGTGTACGCATCTGGCGCATAATTACCCTGGCACTGCTTGTTGTGGCCGCATTTTTAGCCATGTTTGCACCAGCGCTTGGAATTAAGTAACGGCACCCATGCGGGCACCGCAAAAGCCAGTCACCTTGGAGATTATAAATGGATCTCGCGCGGACTTTTTTAAACGGCCTCCAAGCAATAAAAAAACCGGGCTCACGGAGCCCGGCTTTTTTATTAGCTTATTACATTCTGGTGAGCAGGGGACCAAGGATCAGGGAAATGGTACCTGCCACCTTGATCAGCGGGTTCATAGCAGGACCGGAGGTGTCCTTACAGGGGTCACCCACGGTATCACCGATAACAGCAGCCTTGTGCGGGTCGCTCTTCTTACCGCCCAGGTTACCTTGCTCGATGTACTTCTTGGCATTGTCCCAAGCACCGCCGGCGTTGGCCAGGAACAGGGCCAGCAGCACACCGGTGGTGGTCAGGCCGCCCAGGAAACCGGCCAGGGCCATGGCACCAAGGCCAAAACCTACGAGAGGCGGAACGATAACGGCTACAACGCCGGGGAAGATCATTTTACCAATGGCGGAACGAGTGGCGATGTCCACGCAACGGGCGTAGTCAGGCTTGCCGGTACCTTCCATAATACCGGGGATTTCCCGGAACTGGCGGCGAACCTCTTCCACCATTCCAAAGGCGGCCTCACCCACGGCACGCATGGTACGGGCGCCAATCAGGAAGGGTACTGCGCCACCGATGAACACGCCCACCAGCACCATGGGGTCGGTCAGGTTAACGATAAAACTACCGCCGGTGGCCGCCAAAGCTTCATGCATGTTGGGGTTGTGCTTAACACCGTCAACATAGGCACTGAACAGAGCCAGAGCGGTCAAAGCAGCGGACCCAATGGCAAAACCCTTGGCAATAGCGGCAGTGGTGTTACCCACGGCGTCCAGTTTATCAGTTTTCTCACGTACTTCGGGGGGCAGCTCGGCCATTTCGGCGATACCACCGGCGTTGTCAGCCACCGGACCAAAGGAGTCCATCGCCACAACCATACCGGCGGTGGAAAGCATACCCATGGCAGCCATGGCAATACCATAGATGGACCACAGGGCAGCTTGACCTTCCGGGGCATATGTCAACACGGACCAGAAGGAGAAGTAAATAGCACCGGCAAATACCAGCATGGGGATGAATGTGGATTCCATACCCACTGCCAGACCGTTAATTACGTTGGTAGCCGGGCCGGACTTGGAAGCTTCGGCAATTTTTAATACCGGAGGCTTGTTGTTGGATGTGTAGTATTCCGTGAGATAGCCGACAGCCACGTTAACAATCAGACCGGCTGCAACGGCCATGAAAATACCTGTTGATACATTGCCGAAGACCACGCCGGTGGGTGTTGCAATACCGTCAACCGGGAAAACAGCCTTGGCCACAAACCAGGTACCAATCAGAGTCATAATATTAGTGCTCCACAGACCAACGTTAAGAGCAGCCTGCGGGTTACCGTCTTCACTGGTACGCACGGTAAAGGTACCAAGGATAGCAGCGATAATACCAACCGCGCCCACCAGCAGCGGGAAGATAACACCGGAGAAACCGAACAGCGTGTTACCAATCAGCATAGCGGCAATGGTGGTAGCGGCATAGGATTCAAACAAGTCAGCACCCATACCGGCGGTGTCACCAACGTTGTCACCAACGTTGTCTGCAATGGTGGCCGGGTTACGGGGATCGTCTTCCGGAATACCGGCTTCAACTTTACCCACCAGGTCAGCACCCACGTCGGCAGCCTTGGTGTAAATACCACCACCGACCCTGGCGAAGAACGCAATAACGGATGCACCGAAAGCAAAACTGTTAATGATCAGCGGGCTTTGGAAAATAATAAAAAGTAAGGAAACACCCAGCAGACCCAGACCGGCCACAGACAGACCCATAACGGCACCGGCGCGGAAGGAAACCTGCAGGGCCTTGCCCAAACCGGAACTACGAGCGGCTTCAGCGGTACGGGCGTTGGATTTGGTGGTACTGTTCATGCCCAGATAACCGGCAATGGCGGAGCAAATCGCACCGACCAGGAATGAAATGGCGGATGCAGGACCAACGGGCAGGTGGGATCCTTCACCCATCTCAACAAAATATTGTGCAGCCCATAGTAATACAAAAATTACAATTGCAAAAGGAATAAGTGTTTTATACTGACGATTCATGTACGCCATTGCGCCCTCTTGAACAGCTTCGGAAAGCTGCTTCATTTTGGGCGTGCCCATGCTCTCTTTGAGCACCTGGGACATTGTGAAAAGGGCGAACAAAAGCGCAAGAGCGCCTGCTCCAGCGGCGTAATACGCCAAAGTCATATTAAAATCCACTTATAATTACCCTCCTCTTCCCCTAAAATAAGCATTTTAAAAAGTGCAACAACCCTACTTGCGCCACAAGGCTCTCCAATTCACCTCCTTCATAGCATTGTTTTATCAAAGCTTATCCACTGTCCTCACAAAAAATTATAGCATAGAGAGCAAAATTTAACAATTGTTTTAATAAATACTGCATTTAAGCATAACTAATATTTCGCTGGCATTTATCTTTTGCGAATAAAAAATCCGGGGAACTCCCGGATTTCTTATCTCGTTAAAACCACAAGTATTAATGAGGTAGCGGCGAATCCTATGGCCACAAAAACGGTAATTTTAGCCAGGAAATCGTCCAAACCCTTCTTCTTGCCGAAAAATGTTTCAGCTCCACCGGCGATGGCTCCGGACAACCCGGCGCTTTTACCCGATTGCAGCAAAACTACCGCTATTAATCCCAGGCTGAAAATCACGTGTAAAACAGTTAATATTATTTCACCGACAGCCAATTTTACTCCCCCTTATGAGCTTAAAAACATTTTAATATAACAGGGTGGATAAAGCAACACTTATTGTGTATCAGCTCCATAGTTGCTACCCGGGGGGTTAACGTAAATTATAAAATACCTTGCGCCCTTTAAACAAAGCTGTGCCGGCCAATTCTTCCTCTATGCGCAACAACTGGTTGTACTTGACCACCCGGTCGGTACGGGACGGGGCACCGGTTTTGATTTGACCCGCATTAACACCCACCACCAAATCAGCAATGGTGGAGTCCTCCGTTTCCCCCGAACGGTGCGAAACCACCGCGGTATAGCCGGCCTGTTTGGCCATTTCTATGGCCGCCAGGGTTTCCGTGATAGTGCCGATTTGATTCAGCTTGATTAATATAGAATTGGCGGTGCCGGATTCAATACCCCTGGCCAGCCTCTCGGTGTTGGTGACAAACAGGTCATCCCCCACAATTTGCACTTTATTACCGATGCGCCGGGTTAACTGCTTCCAGCCATCCCAATCGTCCTCGGCCAGGCCATCCTCAATTGAGATAATGGGGTATTTTTCAACCAGGCGGGCGTAGAAATCAATCATTTCCGCCGCTGAATAGGTAACCCCTTCACCGGCCAAAACATACTTACCGTCTTTGAAAAACTCGGTGGCCGCAGCATCAATGGCCAGGGCCACATCATCCCCGGGGCGATACCCGGCCGCTTCAATGGCCTCCACCAGCACCGCCAGCGCTTCTTCGTTGGAGCCCAGGTTGGGGGCAAATCCACCCTCATCACCCACCGCGGTGTTCATTCCCTTTTTCTTCAGCACGCCCTTTAACGTGTGGAAAACTTCCGTACCCATCCGCAGTGCTTCGGCGAAATTAGGGGCCCCCACCGGCATGACCATGAATTCCTGGATATCCACGTTATTATCAGCATGTTTGCCGCCGTTTAATATATTCATCATGGGTACGGGCAGCAGCCGGCCTCCCGTCCCGCCCAGATAGCGGTAAAGGGGTAAATTCAATGCTTTGGCGGCAGCCCGGGCCACAGCCATGGAAACACCCAGAATGGCGTTGGCTCCCAGTTTACCCTTGTTGGGCGTTCCGTCCAAATCAATCATGGTCAGGTCGATGCCCGCCTGGTCCACGGCATCAAAGCCGGTTACTTCGGATGCTATTATATCATTGACATTTTCCACAGCCCTGGTTACACCCTTGCCTTTGTAACGATTGGGATCGCCGTCCCGCAATTCCACTGCCTCGTAAGCACCGGTGGAAGCACCCGAGGGCACTGCAGCCCGCCCCGTGGTACCATCTTCCAGCAGTACGTCCACCTCAACGGTGGGGTTACCCCGGGAATCCAGTATTTCCCTGGCCTGCACATCAATTATAGTTGTTGACATCAAAGAACCTCCTCGGAACATAATAAACCTTTATCATAGCATTTCCCAAAATCCAGTGTATAACAAAACATTACCAAGGCCGCCAGGAAGGCCGCAAGGACCTTTCAACCTTATATGCATGCCTTTCCAGGGCACAAAACATCATGAAAGAATTTCTTTGACGACTTTCAACACCCATCACCTAAGCAACCAGCGGCGCTATTGCTCCAGCAGGGTGCTGCCCGTCATTTCCGGCGGTTTTTCTATGTTCAGCAAGTGCAGCACCGTGGGGGCCACGTCCTCCAGGCGCCCGGTACGCAGTTTGGCGTTTTGGTGCTCCCGGCTCACCAGTATGAAGGGCACGGGGTCCGTGGTGTGGGCGGTTAATGGTTTCCCGGCCTCACCCACCATTTCCTCGGCATTACCATGGTCGGCGGTAATTAGCGCCACACCGCCCGCCTGCAGCACCGCCTGCACCGCCCGGCCAAGGCACATATCCACCGTTTCCACCGCCTTGACGGCCGCGGGCAATACACCGGTATGGCCCACCATATCCGGATTGGCATAATTTACGATAATCACATCATAGGTTTGTTCCTTAACCTTTTCGATAAAGGTATCCGTCACCTGGACAGCGCTCATCTCGGGCTGCAAATCATAAGTAGGTACCTTCGGCGAAGGGATTAATATCCGGTCTTCGCCTTTATTGGGCTTTTCCACACCGCCGTTGAAAAAGAAGGTGACATGGGCATACTTTTCGGTTTCAGCCAAACGCAACTGCTTTAAATTGCGATAACTGAGCACTTCACCCAGGGTGTTGACCAGCACCTGGGGACGAAAGGCCACCGGCGCCTCGATGGTTTTGTCATACTGGGTCATACACACATAATGCACCACCGGCCGGTCGGCGGGACGTTCAAAGCCATCAAAATCTTTGTCCACAAAGGCCCGGGTGATTTGCCTGGCCCGGTCGGGACGGAAGTTATAAAAAATAATCACATCGCCGCCCGCAACCCGGCCCACCGGGTTACCCTGTTCATCCACCACCACGGTGGGTTTGACAAATTCATCGGTTTCCCGGCGCCGGTAGGCCTGTTCCAGCGCTTCCAGCGCCGACGCCGCCCGGTAGCCCTCTCCCAGCACCATGGCGTCATAAGCCTCTTTGTTACGTTCCCAGCGGCGATCCCGGTCCATGGCATAATAGCGCCCCATGACGGTGGCCACTTGCCCGGTTTCCATCTTACGCATGCGCTCCACCAGGGGCTCTATATATTCCCTGGCATTGGCGGGCGGCACATCCCGGCCGTCCAGAAAGGCATGCACATAAACCCGGGGCAACCCCTGGTCCCGGGCCAGTTCCAAAAGGGCATATAAATGTTCAATATGGCTGTGCACACCACCGTCCGAGAGCAACCCCATCAAGTGCAGGGCGGATTTACGTTCCCGGGCCTTCTCCACTGCCTCCAGCAACACCGGGTTATCATAAAAAGAACGGTCCCGGATAGCCCGGCTGATTCTGGTCAACTCCTGGTAAACCACCCGCCCGGCCCCCATGTTTAAATGGCCCACCTCGGAATTGCCCATTTGCCCCCCGGGCAGCCCCACATCCTCGCCGGAACAGCCCAGCACGGTGTGGGGGTATTGAGCCAGCAGCTTGTCCATGTTGGGCTTTTTCGCCAGGGCGATGGCATTGCCCTCTTGCTTGTCACTGAGCCCCCAGCCGTCTAATATAAAGAGCGCCAGGGGGCGTTTATTGGCAGCCAAAATATTTCCTCCTCTATTAACCGCTTTAAGTTTAAACACTTCACGGAGACCTTATTTCAATCATTAGATTTTTTATTAAATCAACCATCATCAAGTAATATAAATCTACGCGCCGGCACCGCCAGCCACGGTATTTTTAATGATGCCGGCGAAACTGCCGGCCTGCAGGCTGGCGCCGCCCACCAGTGCCCCGTCAATATCGGGCTGGGCCATCAATTCCGCGGCGTTATCCGGTTTAACACTGCCCCCGTACTGGATACGAACAGCCCGGGACGCCTCTTCACCAAACATACCCCGCAGCAGCTCCCGGATGAACCCGTTCACCTGCTGGGCGTCCGACGCCGAGGCCGTGCGACCGGTGCCGATGGCCCACACCGGCTCGTAGGCCACCACCAGCCCGGCGGCCTGCCGGCCCGTTAATCCCGCCAGGGAGCCCTGCACCTGCCCGCGTACCACATCTTCGGTGGTGCCCGCCTCCCTTTCTTCCAGCCGCTCGCCCACGCATACAATGGGTGTAAGTCCATGGGCCAGCGCGGCATGTACCTTTTTATTCACCTGCGTATCTGTTTCCCCGAAATACTGCCGGCGCTCCGAATGCCCCAGAATAACGTAGCGGCAGCCTGTATCCCTTAACATACCCGGGGCAATTTCCCCGGTGAAGGCACCCTCGTTCTCCCAGTACATATTTTGCGCCCCCAGGGCGATGCCGCCACCCAGGGCCTGCAGTTGCTCAGCCACGGCGGCCAGTACCGTAAAGGGCGGGCACACCGCAATTTCCACCCCGCGTATTCCGGCCACCAGGCCGGCCAGTTCCCGCACTAGATCCACCGCTTCGCCGGCGGTCTTGTGCATTTTCCAGTTACCCGCTATGATGGGTACACGCATGGCAAACACTCCTCTTAATGCCGCGAAAAGACCCCGCCCCGGACCGGGTCCGAAATGGGGTTTTCACGCACACAATAAACCTTTATTTATCCAGCAGGGCCGCCACCCCGGGCAATTCCTTGCCCTCCAAAAACTTGAGCGATGCACCGCCGCCGGTGGATATATGTGTAATTCTACCGGCCACCCCGGCCTTTTCCACCGCGGCTGCCGAATCACCGCCGCCGATGACGGTGACCGCATTGCTGTCCGCCAGTGCCCGGGCAATACCTATGGTGCCCCGGGCAAAGGGTTCCATTTCAAACACACCCAGAGGACCGTTCCATACCACGGTGGCAGCCCCTTTTAGCCGGTCACCGAACTGCTGCACCGTTTCCGGCCCTATATCCAAGATCATGTCGTCCCCGGGCACAGCATTTACCGGCACCACCCGGAAAGACGCGTCTGGTGAAGCCGCCGGGGCCACCACCACGTCCACGGGCAGCAACATTTCCACACCCTTTTCCCGGGCCCTTTGCAGCAACTGCCCGGCCAGTTCAACCTTATCCGGCTCCAAAAGTGATTTGCCTGTTTCATAACCGGCGGCCTTGAGAAAAGTGTTGGCCATGCCGCCGCCGATTAAAAGCGCATCCACCCTGGTCAAAAGATTATCAATAACACCAATTTTATCTGAAACCTTGGCCCCGCCCATAATAGCCACAAAGGGACGGCTGGGCGAGCCCAGCACCTGGCCCAGCATGGTAATTTCCTTTTCCATCAGGAAACCGGCCACCGCAGGGAGCAGCTGTGCCACGCCCTGGTTGGAGGCGTGGGCCCGGTGGGCCGTGCCAAAGGCATCGTTGACCAGCAAATCGCCCAGCGCTGCCAGCTGGCGAGCGAAACCGGCCTCGTTTTTTTCCTCTCCGGGATGGAACCGCAGGTTCTCCAGCAGCAGCACATCGCCTTCCCCTAATTCATCCACCGCCTGCTGTACCTGCTCGCCAATACAATCATCCACTTTACGTACCGGGGCCCCCAGCAACTGCTCCAGGCGAGCGGCGACGGCGTCCAACCGGTAGCTGTCATTTACCTGCCCCTTGGGCCTGCCCAGGTGTGACATCAATATTACCCTGGCCTTTTCCCCGGTCAGGTATTTGATGGTGGGCAGTGCCGCCTTGATACGGGTATCGTCGGTTACATGGCCCTCCTTATCCAGAGGCACGTTGAAATCCACCCGCACCAGCACCCGTTTGCCGGAAACATCCACATCCCGGACGGTCTTTTTGGCCATAAGATCCCCCCTACGGAAATGTTAACCACAACTTAAGATATGAATATATTATAATCCCTTTTTAGCAATGTATTCTACCAAATCCACCACCCGGTTGGAGTACCCCCATTCGTTGTCATACCAGGCCAGCACCTTCACCATATCATCCTGAATCACCATGGTGGAAAGGGCGTCCACAACGGAAGAATGGGGATCACCGGTATAGTCGATGGAAACCAGCGGCAGTTCACTGTAACCCAGTATCCCTTTTAATTCACCTTCCGCCGCCTCCTTCAAGGCCGCGTTAACCTCTTCCCGGGTTACCTTTTTCTCCAATTGCACCACCAGGTCCACCAGGGAAACATTGGGGGTGGGCACCCGCATGGCCATACCGTTCAGCCTGCCTGCCAGCTCGGGCAATACCACCGCCACCGCCCGGGCCGCTCCGGTGGTGGTGGGAATAATGGAACTGAATGCCGCCCTGCTGCGGCGCAAATCCTTGCTGGGCATATCCAGAATCTGCTGGTTGTTGGTCACCGCATGCACCGTGGTCATCAGCCCCTTGACAATGCCGAACTTGTTCAGCAGCACTTTGGCCACAGGGGCCAGGCAGTTGGTGGTGCAGGAGGCATTGCTCACCACGTTATGTACGGCGGGATCATACTTGTCTTCATTAACCCCCATCACCAGCGTCAAGCAATCCCCCTTGGCGGGCGCTGATATAACCACCTTTTTCGCCCCGGCCGCCAGGTGAGCCGCCGCCTTCTCAGGGTCGTTGAACTTGCCGGTTGATTCCACCACAATATCCACACCCAGTTCTCCCCAGGGCAGCGCACCGGGATCTCCTTCGGACAGTACCTTGAACTGCTGGCCGTTTACATCAATAATATCGTCATAACCTTTTATATCGTCATCCAGCTTGCCGTGTATGGAATCATATTTCAGCGTGTGGGCAAGGGAGCTGGCAAAAACATCGTTAACCGGCAGCCTGCGGGATTTGTGATTAACGGCCACCACCTCAATTTCCGGGTGGCGCAGCGCTGCTCTCAGCACTAAACGTCCAATTCTACCAAAGCCGTTAATCCCCAACTTCACCGTCATTATTACCACCACTCCTTTTATTTAGTATACCTTAGTAGCTGTTATCCAAATAAATATGTTATACTCTATTCGCTAATTAATAAATTGTTTCCTTCTTTTTTGTATACAGAATATAAAAAAAAGAGAACCGCCCGGCGGTTCTCCCAAATAAAATCAATAGCGTTTTCTTTTTCTGATGGGCGGTATATTCAGTTCATCCCGGTATTTAGCCACTGTGCGCCGGGAAATTTTTATCCCGCGCCGGTTGAATATATCCGCGATCTGCTGGTCGTTTAACGGTTTTTTGGCGTCTTCACCATTGACTATTTCCTGCAATGTTTTTTTAATGCTTTCGGCGGAAACAGCTGAACCGCCCAGATTACTCAAACCGGAAGAAAAAAAGTACTTCATTTCAAAAACGCCCTGGGGAGTCTGGATATACTTGTTGGCAGTGGCCCGGGATACGGTGGATTCATGCAAGCCCACAATATCGGCCACTGTTTTAAGATTCAGCGGCTTTAAAAATTTAACACCGTAATCCAGAAAATCCCGCTGCAAGTCAACCAGGCACTTGGTGACCTTGTACAGGGTCAGGCGGCGCTGTTCAATGCTCTTAATCAACCAAGCCGCGGCGTTCAGTTTGTGTTCCACAAATTTTTTGGTATTATTGTCCCCCTTATCCTGCCCCAGCACAGCACGATAAGTGTTGTTGATGGTCAAACGGGGCAGGGAATTGTCATTGGTAATGATTACATATTCCCCGTCCACTTTGTTTAATATAATATCGGGCACAATATAACGGTTATCGTTGGAACTGCTGAAGTTTCGCCCGGGTTTGGGGTCCAGGGTTTTCAGCAGATCGGCCACCCGTTGAATCTCCTGCACCGGTACACCCAGCAGTTGGGCCATACGGCTGAACTTACCGTCGGCCAGATCCAACAGGTGTCTTTCCACCACTACGTTAACCAGCGGGTCCTCAAGACCCAGGTAATTCAACTGCAGCTGCAGGCACTCCTGCAGTGAGCGGGCCCCCACCCCGGGTGGATCAAAGGATTGCACAACCCGCAATGCATCCAGCACTTCACCGGGTGCCTCCTGCATCTGGTTAGCTATCTCGTCAATTGGACAACCAAGATAACCGTTATCGTTAATATTACCAATAATATACTCGGCAATGGCCTTCTTGCGTTTGTTGCATTTCACCAAACCAAGCTGCTGAAGCAAATGTTCCATCAGATTCGGCGCGCGGGTGACAAATTGCTCGTAACTGCATTCATTTTGTTCCCGCTGCACTTCGGAACGGGGCATGCCCAGGTCACTGCTGTCGTGAAAATAATCCTGCCAATCAATGTCATATTCCCTTTCCCCCGCGCCTGTTTCACCGGGCGGTTTATCTGTTTCCGTTCTTTCAAAGTCTTCCTCCCTGACTTCCAGCAAGGGATTCTCCTGAAGCTGCTGCTGCACGTACATGTCCAGTTCCAGGGAAGAAAGTTGCAAAACAGTAATGGCCTGGCGCAATTCGGGTGTCATTATTAATTTTTGAGTTTGCACGATGTTAAGACCGTAGCCCATGCGCATAGCCGGATACTCCTCCCAATTAATTGTAATATTTAAAATTCTTTTACTATATTATTCTACATTCATTAGCAAAAATCCTGCCTATAAATTTATTATCCATATATATTCAGTTAATTACCAGGGAATTACCAACAACACCCTCTCCCGGCAGCTAGAATTCCGGCGGCAGGTCACCAGCCCGCAGTTTTTCCGCCATCCGGTCCAGCTTGCGCAAACGGTGATTAACTCCCGATTTGCCCAGCGGCGGGTTGGCCATCTCCCCCAGTTCCTTCAAACTGGCATCGGGGAATTTCATGCGCAGTTCGGCAATTTCCCGCAGCCCGCCCGGCAGTTTATCCAGACCGATGACCCGGGCCACCAGGGCAATACTTTCCGTTTGGCGCAGGGAAGCATCCACTGTTTTGTTTAAATTGGCGGTTTCACAGTTGACCAGCCGGTTCACCTGGTTTCGCATATCCTTAAATATCCTGGTATTCTCAAATTCCAGCAGCGCCGAATGGGCACCCATGATGTTCAAACACTCCACAATTTGATCGCTGTCCTTTAAATACACCACATACCATGCCTTACGCCGGCTGACTTTGGCAGACAGGTTAAATTCCTGCAGCAAATGACAGATGCTGGCGGCATGCTCTTCTTTGCTAGTAATAATTTCCATATGGTAATTCCCCTCCGGGCTGTTGACCGACCCACCACCCAGGAAGGCGCCGCGCAAATAGGCGCGGCGGCAGTAATCACAGCGCAGCAACTCCCGCTGTATACCTTCCTGCAAAGACCAGTCGGAATTTACCAACCCCAGTTGCCCCAGCATGGCCGCCAGGCCCTCCCGGGGCGGTATGCGCACCCAATAGACATTATTTTTGCGCAGGCGCACCTTTCTTCTCACCAGCACCTGGGCCTGCACACCAAAAAGCTCTTTAAAAAGTTTGAATAATTTACGGGCCACGGCGGCATTATGGTTGAAAATATTCAGGGATACCTGCCGCCCGTTGAGCTGCAAAGAGCCATCCATTTTGATCAGGGCACCCAGTTCAGCCATTTTACAACACTGCCGGGTATCAATCACCCTGGCCAGCTCATTTTTAGTCAGCGTGGAAAAACTCAGCTCGGCCACCGCCTTCCCCAACTTTTCAAAACATAATACAATAGCCCGCAATTATTGTTTTATATTCTCCGCCACCGTTCGCTCCAGTGCACCGGCCAGTAAATCTTCTACGTCCAGCGCCTTTTCCGCCTCCAGCACCTGGTCCGGGCGTGGCCTGGTGGCCGGGTGTTTGGGCAAAAATAAAGTGCAGCAGTCCTCATAGGGCAGCACCGAGGTTTCATAGGTGCCTATAACCTTTGCCCGGCTGATAATCTCGTGTTTATCCATACCAACCAGCGGGCGCAGCACTGGAATGTCTATTACCTGGTTGATCACCCGCATGCTCTCCAGCGTTTGGCTGGCCACCTGCCCCACACTTTCCCCGGTTACCAGCGCCAGCGCACCCGCATCCTCCGCTATCCGCGCCGCCAGGCGAAACATCATGCGCCGCATGATGGTCACCCGCAATTCCTCTGGACAGCTTCTCTGAATTTCCTTTTGGATATCGGTAAAGTGCACCACGTGTAACGTAATCTGGGCGGTGTACCCGGTGAGAATGCGGCACAGGTCACGCACCTTTTCCAGGGATTTTTCACCGGTAAAGGGGAAGCTATGAAAATGTACCGCTTCAATTTCAATGCCCCGCTTCATGGCCATCCAGCCAGCCACTGGACTGTCAATACCCCCGGAAAGCAGCAGCAACGCCTTGCCGCTGGCCCCCACGGGCAGGCCGCCCACCCCCGGTATATCATCAGCATAAACAAAGGCATTTTGCTCGCGAATCTCCACCCGCACCTTGATCCGGGGCGTATGCACGTCCACCTGTAATCCCGGAAAATTATCCAGTAGATAAGCGCCCACCAGCCCGTTTATCTCCGGAGAGGTACGGGGGAATTGTTTGTTGGAACGCCTGGCTTCCACTTTGAAGGTCAGCGGTTCCCCAACGGCCATTTGTACCCGGGCTGCAGCATCCTTCAAAACAGCCAGCGCCCCGTCACAAATGGCCTGCTCGGTAAGGGGCAGGCGCAGCGCCGGGCTGATACCCACAATACCGAATACCTTGCTTAATTTGCCTATTATCCGGGCGGGATCGGCATCGCTTTCCACCAATATGCGGCCATACACCCTCTGCACCCGGGCAAACCCCATACCCAGCGCCCGGCTGATATTGCCCATCAACCGGCGCTCAAAGGCCGGCCTGTTTTTACCCTTCAAACCGATTTCCCCGTAACGAATCATATATGTATTATACATAGCCCATCGTTCCTTTCTATTTGTACAGGGCGTATAATTCCCGTACCGCCGCCACTGTTTGCTCCACCGCGTAATCAATTTCCTCCGCCGTGTTAAGTGCCGACAAGCTGAACCGGATCGCCCCTTCCAACTGCTCCCCTTTGACCCCCATCGCCTTTAACACATGGCTGCCCGGGTTTTTCCGGCTGGCACAGGCCGACCCGGTGGACACGTAAACACCCTGTCCCTCCAGCCAGTGCAGCAATATCTCCCCCCGCAGCCCCGGGAAGGACAGGTTGGCAATATGCGGGGCGCAGCGCGGGTTGCCCTGCTCGCAGGGGGGGCCGTTTAATACAGCGCCGGGCACAGCAGCCAGAATACCCTCCACCAGCCTTTTCTTCAGGGCAAATAATCTTTGCGCCCCCTCCGGCCCCTGGCGGGTAATTTCCGCAGCAGCCGCGCCGAAGCCGGTGATACCAGGGGTATTTTCAGTACCCGAGCGCCAGCCGTTCTCCTGGCCGCCACCGGCCAACAGCGGCTGCAGCCTGGTACGGGGTGCAACGTATAAAGCCCCCACCCCCTTGGGGCCATGGGCTTTGTGGGCACTCACCGACAGCAAATCCACCCCCAGTTCCCCGGGCCTCGTGGGCAGTTTGCCGTAAGCCTGCACTGCATCCACATGCCACACCGGCCTGTGCCCGGCCCGGCGGAAATCAGCCAGCACCCCAGCAATTTCATCCAGTGGTTGCACCGCCCCCACCTCATTGTTCACGTACATCACCGATACCAGGTAAGTGTCATCCCGCAGCGCCGACCGCAGCTGTTGGGGATCCACCACCCCCTGCCCGTCCACGGGCAGCACCGTCACCTCAATACCCTGCTCTTTTAATTGAGCACAGGCGTTTAAAACAGCGGGATGCTCCACCGCCGTGGTTATCACATGCCGGCCCTTCCGGCCGGGCGGGGTTCCTTTGATGGCCAAATTAATTGCCTCGGTGCCCCCGCCGGTGAACACAATTTGGCCGGGATCCGCCCCCAGGCTGGCCGCCACCGCTTCCCTGGCCCGGCTTAGCAGCCGCCCGGCCTCCACCCCTTTACGGTGCAGCGAAGAAGGGTTTCCGTAATATTCTTCCATAGCCTCCACCACGGCCCGGACCACCCCGGGATAAGGACGGGTGGTGGCACTGTTATCCAGGTATACTTCCTGCTTTGTCATGCTGCCCACTTCCTCAAAAGTTCTGATCAACCATACCGCTTTTCATATTATTTCATAGTATACCGCAAAGCAAACAGCGTCAACAGCCAAGTACCGTTAGATCCGGCAAATACAAAAGACACCGGAAAGTCACCCCGGTGCCTTTAGGTTTATCAGCACATATCCCCGGGGCCGGTATTAACCGGCCGGACACGACTGTGGAATTATTTTTCTTTATATCATTGTTGCGCCGGTCCACCCGTTTACGACGCCGCGCTGTCCCGCTTGCCGGCGGTTTTTTCCGCCCCCAGATAATTGTCCATATAAACCACCCGCTCGGGATGGCGGCGGTCACCGTACATCAGATTAATCACCATATGGGCCAACCGGTCGGAATGGTGGCGCACCACTTCACCCTCCTGCACCAGCCTGCCATAAACCGGTGTCACCCCCATATCCATAATGGTTTTTATATCGGCTTCAACCGGTTCCGCGCCCTCCTTCCGGTAGCGTTCCGCCAGCCGGGCCGGGATACCGGCCGTATTGACAATTACATAATCAATTATATCACCGGCGTGTTCAATAATGGCCTGTAAATGACGGGAAGCTGTATAGCCATCGGTTTCACCGGGTTGGGTCATAACATTGCAAACGTAAATCTTGGGCGCCCGGGAACGGGCTATGGCCTCGGGAACACCCTGCACCATCAGCCCGGGTAAAATACTGGTATAAAGGCTGCCCGGCCCCATAATAATGGCATCGGCCTCTTCAATGGCCCGGAGCACCTCTTCGGTGGGGCGGCAGTTGCCCGGTTCCAAAAACACCCGCTTAATTTTTTTGCCGCTCTCCGGTATCTTGGATTCCCCGCACACCACCGAGCCGTCCTCCATTTCAGCACATAACCGGACATCATCCAAAGTAACGGGCAGAACCCTCCCCCGCACCGCCAGCACCCGGCTGAACCCGCGCACCGCCTTATCAAAGCCGCCGCTGATACCGCACAGGGCCGCCAGCAACAGATTGCCCATATTATGCCCTTTCAGTTCACCGGCCGGAAAACGGTATTGGAGAAGTTCCTCCATCAAGGGTTCCCGGTCGGCCAGGGCCACCAGGCAGTTGCGCACGTCCCCTGGGGGCAGTATACCCAGATCGCCCCGCAGCCGGCCCGAGCTGCCCCCGTCATCGGCCACCGTAACAATGGCCGTTAAATTGCCGGTATATTGTTTCAGGCCCCGGAGTAAAACCGGTATTCCCGTACCGCCCCCGATAACCGCCACCCGCGGCCCCTTTTCCAGGCAACGTCTTTTATAAACCACATCCACCAGCCTGCGCCGGCCGGGCATAACGGCATTTAACACCGAATCCAGCGCCCGGCGCAGCCCGTAAACCAGTAAAACAGCTCCCCCGGATATGAGCAAAATACCCGGCAGCAGCAAAGTGCTCCGGCTGGTAATGCCTTCAAACGCCCTTCCCAACAGCAAAAGCGAAAACGGGAAAAAAGAGAAGACCGCCAGCACCACACCGGTCGATAACAGCACCCCCCCCAACAGCGCCAGGAAAAGCCAGCGTTTAACAAACATACCCGGATACAACCACTTCGTCATCCTTTAAACGCCTCCCTGTATCTTTCCCATTAATTTTAACCAACCCGGCCAATATCCCTGTGACTCACCGTCACCTTAAACTCCTTATCCCGCAGTATTTCACCCAATCGATTGGCCAGTGCCACCGAGCGGTGCATGCCGCCGGTACAGCCGATGGCGATCATCAACGTGGTTTTACCTTCCTTTATGTAACAGGGGATCAAAAATTCCACCAAATCCGTAAATTTCTCCATAAAAGCTGTGGTAACCGGTGAGTTAAAGACAAAATCACGCACCACCGGTTCATTACCGGACAAGGAGCGCAGCACCGGGTCATAGTATGGATTGGGCAGGAAACGCACGTCAATTACCAGATCGCTGTCCAGGGGAATACCATATTTGAAACCAAATGAAATAACTGTAACCAGTAGCTGGGAATTTTCCGCATCGCCGCTGAACAAGTCCACCAGCTTTTCCTTGAGCTGCTGGGGCTTGAAATTGGAGGTATCTATAATTTTATGCGCCCGGCCCCTTATTTCTTCCAGCAGCACCCGCTCTTCACGGATATTGCGCAGCACCTCACCGTCCGTACCCAGGGGATGGCGGCGGCGCGACTCCTTGTAACGCCGCACCAGCACCTCATCCGAGGCCTCCAGGAAAAGCACCTCGTAATGAATACCGCCCCGCTCCAGTTGATCCAGCACCTCGGTCAGGTCCCGGAAGAATTCCCCGCCCCGTATATCCACCACCAATGCTATATTATTAATATTGCGGTTGGTTTGTGCGCACAATTCGGCAAACTTGGGAATCAAAGTGGGCGGCAGATTATCCACGCAAAAATAGCCCAAATCCTCAAAACAACGCAGTGCCTGGGTTTTCCCGGCACCGGATATACCCGTAACAATAACCATATGTGCAGACAACGGACTCCCGCCCTTTCTTTTGCTAACTCGCTGCTGTGACAAAGAAGTCTACCCCCCAAACACCGGCGCACCTGGCATGTAATACACTTATTATTCACTTTATAATACGTTTTTTGCCCCACCAAATCAGTTCTACGTGATTTTGCCCCTTACCCCGGCCGAATAGCATTTAACACCTGTTCCGGCGGTACCCGGTACTTGTCCAGCAGCCGGGCACCAACATCCAGTGCTCCCACGCTGGCGGGTAAATGGGCATCACTGTTCACCACCAGGGGCGCCCCCCGGCGCAGCGCCGCCTGTACCACCGCATCCCGGTCATAGTGATGCCCGGTGTTGATCTCCATGGCGCAACCCGTGGCGGCACAGGCCCGGGCCACCCGGTCCAAATCCACCGCCATCACCAGGTCGGGATGGGTGATAAAAGTCAGCGGGTTATTCTGTACCGCGGCCACCAGCGCCATGGTATTGACCTGGCGCATCCTTTCCCTTAGCCACCCCCAGGTCTTGCCCAGCCGGTTGGGCAGTATCCAGGTCAGCGTTCTCCACCATGGCCGGCACCATACCTGGGGGTGCAGGCCGGCGGCCAGTACATCCAGCTCGGGAATCAATTCCGCGGGCACATCCAGCTCACCCCGCAGGGAAATCACATTAGCTTCGGCCCCCACCAGCACCCGAACAGCGTACCGCCGGGATAGCCTGGCCGCCTGCGCCTTTAACTCCCGGTATACCCCGGCATCCCGGACACCGATAAACATGCCCCGGGGTCCATGGTCCGTGATGGCCACCTCCCGGAGACCGCGCCGGGCCGCCGCCGCCACCATTTCCTCCGGCGTCCCACGCCCATCGCTGTAACGGGTATGCACATGCCAATCAGCAAACAGCCGCATAGCATCATTACTCCGTTTTTAATCTAAAGAGCTTGTTCGAAAAGCAAGCTCTGGTGAGCACCGCAAGAACCGGCTAACCCGGGGATTATTAGTGACTTGCGCACGGGCCTTTCGAACAGCCCCTTGTTGCATTGCATTCTAAAGCCGTAATATTTTTTACACCCTCATCATAAATATAACTGTTCTTACCAATCTTATGCAAAAGAACTCAAATTCCTGCTTGTGTGCCTTTAAAAAATATGGAAAAGCAGTTATACTATATTTGGCAATGAACACCAATTCAGGTAATTATCATAATTATTCTATCATCAATTCTCATTTATATCCCATATCCCACCCAACACCTGGCGTTAACTACCCCGGCCAGGGACATACTAAACCTGACTTTTTAAAAAGGATGTGATTAAAATGCAAGAACTGCTCAATATTGACATAGGTCACCTGCTAAGCCGGCAGGATCATGCCGATTTCATCTCGCCGGCGGAATTTGAAAACTTCGCCCCCCGGTACGGACAGGCATTTGAAGAATTTCAGGCTGTGCTGAGGGATAAAAAATCACCCATCACCCTCTCCTTCGGCGAAGAGGCGGCCATCCCCCGGATAAAGGAGTTGGCCCGGGAACTGGGCGAAAAATATGACAACGTGCTGCTGCTGGGCATCGGCGGTTCGGCTCTGGGCGCCCGGGCCGTGCTGCAGTTTTTGCACGGCCCCTTTTACAACCTGGAACAACATTCCCACCCCCGGCTGTTTATTTTGGATAATCTGGATCCCGTACTGGTCAACAAGGCGGTGGGGGTTATTGACATGGCCAGAACCGCCATCATCTATACCAGCAAGTCGGGTTCCACCCCCGAAACGGCGGCCCAGTTTATTTATTTTTACAACAGATATAAAGAAGCCGGCGGCCGCCTGGAAGATATCGTGATCATCTGTGACCCCGGCGACAACGGCATCAACCATATCGCCCGGCAACTGAACTGCCGGCTGCTGCACATCCCCCGGGACCTGCCCGGGCGGTATTCGGTTTTATCCTCGGTGGGCTTTCTTCCCGCCGAAGTCACCGGCACGGACAGCGCCCGCCTGCTGGCCGGTGCGGCCACGGCACACCAATCCATCGCGGACACCCCGCTGCAGCAAAACGCCCTCTTTGCCCTGGGCACCTGCCTCTATGAACTGGCGGTAAAGGGTAAATCCATCCACGTGCTGTTCAACTACAGCAGCATGCTGTATGAATTTGGTTTATGGTTTGTGCAGTTATGGGCCGAAAGCCTGGGCAAAAGATTATCCCTGGACGGCAAAGAAATTCACGCCGGCACCACCCCCCTG
Organism: Desulfallas thermosapovorans DSM 6562; assembly: GCF_008124625.1. NCBI lineage: Bacteria > Bacillati > Bacillota > Clostridia > Eubacteriales > Desulfallaceae > Desulfallas > Desulfallas thermosapovorans. The sequence goes on along the minus strand of NZ_VNHM01000011.1, from coordinate 73,951 downwards.
GCCAGCCTGGGGGCCACGGACCAGCACTCCATACTGCAGTTGTTTAAAGAAGGCCCCGCCGACAAAGTGCTGGGATTTGTAACCATAGAGAACCAGCCCGTGGATATCACCCTGCCCGAAGCATTCCCCGGGGAAAAGGAATACGCCTACTTCACCGGCCACACCATGGGCCGGCAACTGAGCATAGAGCAGCTGGCCACCGAAATGACCCTGGTGGGAGCGGGCAAACCCTGCTACCGGGTCACCCTGCGGGAAATATCCCCCGAGGTACTGGGCGCACTGTTTTATTTCTACGAAGCACTGGTGGTATACACAGGCCGGTTGTGGAACATCAACCCCTTCGACCAGCCCGGCGTGGAAGAGGGCAAAAACATCACCTACGCCCTGATGGGCCGGCAGGACTACAGCCAAAAACGCCCCGCCTACCAAGAAGCAGTGTCCCGCTACCAAAAAGAAGGGGTCAGGCTTAAAGTTTAATAAACTTATCAACACTAATCGACATTATCTGCACACAGTACACACAGTTATCACGGGTCACCGGCGCCGGCACACCCGGCCAGCCCCGTGCCTGCACCGGTGACGGCACCACCATGCTTACCCGGTGCCGTTATTCGCCGGTGTTCGCCAGTGCACCGCCGCTGCCCGCCGGCCCGGAAAAAATTTGCTGCTCCGGGCGGCTTTTTTTTATTGACAAATTGGCAAAATAAGAGTATTGTTATAAAAATGGAAGGAATATTCCGTCTGTATTTAAACCAATACCACCCACCTGCAAGGAGCGATGTCCAACATCATGGGACCTGTCAAGTCGGAAAAGGTTATCAGCCAAATGGAGGAAAAAAGACAGAATATTCTGAGCTGCGCGGTGAAGATATTTGTCCAAAAGGGTTACATGAATACCCCGGTGCGCGATATTATCGATGCCTCGGGTTATGGCACCAGTACCTTTTACCGTTACTTCAAAGACAAGGAAGACCTGCTGAATACATTGCTGTTGGATTTTCTGGATCACATTATCGACCAGGTAAACCGTTACTTCAAACAGGAACAGGATGTACACAAGCGTTTTGTGGAAAGCAAGCGGGTAATTATGGAGGTTTTTGCCCAAAACCCCGAGCTGTCTGAAATTTACAGCCGGGTGGCGGGACTGAGCGAAGCGGTGGATAAAATTTTAAAAGAGTTTGACGACAGGTATCTCTGGTTCGTGCACCAAAACATTGCCTACGGAATAAAGCACGGGTATTTCAAAGATCTCCCCCTTGACCCCATCTGCCATTCCATACTGGCCATGATCAAATACGCAGTTCACAAGTGGGTGGTTCTAAAGGAAATATCCAGCACGGAAATGATTGAAATGGTGGTGGATTTTCACCGTTGTCTGGGGGAAGGACTTTATGCACCCCATGCCCCTTCGGGCAACTGACTATATTACAAATCTTCATCCCGGGCGCTAAAGACCGGATGCCCCCTGTATATTTTAATAAAACAGTAAAGAAGGTTTGGTCTATGTTAATTCCAAATGCCATTGATAACATAACCAACACCGAAAATTACGCGGACTGTTTAGGTAGCCGGTATCAAGCCGTTGCTACCTCCAGGGGAGAAGTGGTTATCCGGGGACCGGTGACGGGAGAAATATTAAACCGCATGCGGCTCAGCGGGCGGATGGACAGTTTTCGTCCACCGGCGGCGCAGCTGCGGTCCCTGGTGTATATCACCGGCCTGCCCCGCGGGCTGGTATATGTGGCCCATAATAATGACACCATTGTGGGTTATGTCACCTTTCACCCGCCGGATAGTTGCTCCTGCTGGCACAGTCACCCCGGGATTATTGAGATGGGCGGCATCGAGGTGGCCAGGGAATGGAGAAGCCACCACGTGGCCAGCACACTTCTGCAATTCATTTTCCACGACGAATTCTGGGAAGACTTTATCGTCATCGGCCTGGAATGTTTCCGCAACTGGGATCTGCAAAGCAGCGGTTTAAACGTGTGGCAATACCGGAGCATGATGGATAGGCTGATCCGGCAGGTCAACTTTTACCCCTGTTTTACCAGATTGTATGATGTCCTGGATCACCCCGCCAATGCACTGGTGGCCCGGCGCGGCACCCGCGTCAACCCGGATGACTGGCAACTATTCAAAACAATCGCCCGGGGTCAGGCTTAAAGTTTATTAAACTTATCGACATGAGTCGATACTAATCGGCAACATCAGACGACAATATCTACCACGGAAACAGGCTGCCCGGTACAGCCCGTTTCTTGCACATGCAACGCTTCTTTAAAAGTGCCGCATCAAAAATTGCGGCACTTTTGTTACGGATAATCACCCGGCTAAAATAAACTTCTCCACCACCTCGGCCACCCCGCATTCATCATTGGAGCGGCAGACGTAATCCGCCCGCTCCTTGATTTCCGGCCGGGCATTGCCCACCACCACACCTAAACCGGCATAATCCAGCATTTCCAGGTCATTGTAACCGTCCCCCACCGCAATAATCTCCTCCCGGGCCACGCCATAGTACCCGGCCACCGCTGCCAGGGCATCGCCCTTGTTGCCCAGCGGGTGGGAAAACTCCAGAAAATTGGGTTTGGATTTGGTAATATGTAGTTTATCCCCGAACAGGGGCTGCACCTCGGCAAGCAAATTATCAATCAATTCCTCCCGGGCAACCACCACTATTTTGGTGGGGTCCTGGCCGCGCTCCCGGAGAAAGGCTGTTAGATCCCCCACCTCTTCCATGGGAATGCGGGAAATGGCGGTATAAAGGTCGCTTTCCCTGGTCCGCCGGGCTATGTATGGCGTGTCATCCAGGTATATATTGATATGATAACCATACCGTTCAACCAACTGGATCACTTCCCGGGCCAAATCCAGGGGTACCGGGCGGTGAAACAAAACATCACCGGTCACCGAATGCTTCACCAGCGCCCCCTGGTAAGTCATTAAATAATCCTCAACCCCCAACTCCCGGGCGTAGGGCAGCGCCGAGCAAAACATCCGCCCCGTGGCCAGGGTCACCCGCACCCCGGCCCGCCGGGCTTGCTCAACGGCCCGGCGGGAACCTCCGGGCACCGTTAAACGGGAATCCAGCAGGGTATCGTCCAGGTCGACGGCCAATAATTTGTATTTGCAGTTGCTCAATTTACAAGCCTGGTTTCCAAAACAACAGCACATTCGCTGCGTGTACCTTGCCGCGCTTTAGCGCGGGGCATTACGTCGAGGGGTTAAATCTAAACTAAACCCCATGCCAGCGGCTGTTTTCCGTAAGGCTGCCGGGAAACCAGGCTTTACACCCCCTTTTTTGGTTGTTTTTAAAACGGCAACCGGGAAGGTTTGCATCCCTTAGCCCCTCTATCATAACCCGATTCAGGGGACTGCCGCTTCTGTAAGCGGAAGGGGTTTTCACTCCCGGAAAAAATCGTACACCGCCCGGGCCGCCCGGTGGTTCATCCCCGGTATTGCGGCCAGCTCTTCCACTGCGGCGGCTTTGATTTTTTCCACCGAGCCGAAGGCCTTGAGCAGTTCCCGGCGGCGCACCGCACCGATACCCTCAATTTCCTCCAGCATGGATTTGAGATTGCGCTTGCCCCGCAGGTTGCGGTGATAAGTGACGGCGAACCGGTGCGCTTCGTCCCGCAGCCGCTGCAACATTTTCAAAGCCGGGGCGTCTCCGGGCAAACGCACGGGCTCGGATCGGCCGGGCAGGAAGATCAATTCCTCCTCCTTGGCCAGCCCGCAAACGGGTATATGCCCGCAGCCCTGTTCCTCCATGGCCGCCACCGCCGAGGAAAGCTGTCCCTTGCCGCCGTCCACCACCAGCAAATCCGGAAACCGGTGGAATTTGGCGTCCCGGCCCGACATCTGCCCGGTGTTCACCAGTTCCCGCTCCTCCCGGCCCCGGGCCAGACGCCGGTTCAACACCTCCCGCATCGAAGCAAAGTCATCCGGCCCGGTGACGGTTTTTATTTTAAACCGCCGGTACTGTTGGGGCGCCGGTTTACCCTCCTCGAACACCACCATGGAGGCCACCGGTTCGGCGCCCTGGATGTTGGATATGTCATAGCACTCCATGCGCAGGGGCGGCCCCTTTAAACCCAGGGCGGCGGCCAATTGCTCCAAAGCCTTCTGCAGTTCATCCTTCCGGGCCGCCCGCCCGGACTCCACCTCCTGCAGCACCAGCAGGGCATTACGGCCCGCCAGGTCCACCAGTCGCTTTTTATCCCCCCGCCGGGGCCGGGCTATATAAACCCGCCCGCCCCGCTTCTCGGAAAGCCAGTGTTCCAGCACCTCTATCTCCCCGCTCAAAATATCCTCCACCAGCACCTCCCGGGGGATAAACTCGGCCTGCAGGTAATATTGTTTAATGAACCCGGTAATAACCTCATCCCGGCCCATATCCCCGGTGCCGTCCACCATAAAGTGCTCCCGCCCGATAAGCTTGCCGCCCCGCACGAAGAACACCATTACACAGGCTTCATCCCGGCCCCGGGCCATGGCCAGCACATCCCGGTCGTTTAAGTCGGCAGCCACTATCTTCTGCCGCTCCATCACCTTCTCCACGGCCTGCAGTTGATCCCGCAACTCCGCAGCCCGCTCAAACTCCAGGGCGGATGCCGCCTCTTCCATACGCCGGCGCAGCGAGTGTACCAAATCCTCCTGCTTGCCCTCCAGGAACTGCAGCACCCCGTCCACCACCTGGCGATACTCCTGGGGAGTGACCAGATTGCAGCAGGGCCCCAGGCAGCGCTTGATATGCTGGTTAAGGCAGGGCCGGCTGCGGGGCGCCAGCACCTTTTGCTTACAGGTGCGCAGCGGGAAAATCCGCTTCAACAGTCGCAACGTTTCGTGCACCGCCCCCACCTGGGTGTAGGGGCCGAAATAACGGGCTCCGTCCTTGACCACCCGCCGGGTAATAAACACCCTGGGGAATTGCTCGCTGGTGGTTACCTTGATGTAGGGGTAACTTTTATCGTCCTTGAGAAAGATATTATACCGGGGACGGTGCTCCTTGATTAAATTGGATTCCAGGATCAGGGCCTCCACCTCGGAATCGGTGGTGATATACTCGAAATCCCTGGCCCGCTCCATCATGGCCCGCACCTTGGGCTGGCGCTGCGCTGCCGTGGTAAAGTAAGAACGCACCCGGTTTTTCAGCGATACCGCCTTGCCCACGTATATAATTTGCCCCCCGCCATCCCGAAACAGGTATACCCCCGGGCTCTCGGGCAGTTGAGCCAGTTTATCCTTCATTCCAGCACCTTCTCTTCCCCCTCTTTACCCTACCTTAAGCCTGACCCCTTAAAAAGCGGGCGGTGTGGGAGGTGGTGGACTGGGCCACCTCCTCGGGGGTGCCGGTGGCCACAACTTCGCCCCCCCGGTGGCCGCCCTCGGGGCCCAGGTCGATGATGTAGTCGGCGGTTTTGATCACGTCCAGGTTGTGCTCAATCACCAGCACGGTGTCTCCGGCGTCCACCAGGCGGTGCAGTACGTTGAGCAGCCGGTGGATGTCGGCGATATGCAGGCCGGTGGTGGGCTCGTCCAGGATGTACAGCGTTTTGCCGTTGGAGCGCCGGGACAGCTCAGTGGCCAGCTTGACCCGCTGGGCCTCACCGCCGGACAGCTCCGTGGCGGGCTGGCCCAGGCGGATGTACCCCAGCCCCACATCAAACAATGTCTGCAGCTTGCGCTTGATCTTTGGCAGATGCTGGAAAAATTCCAGGGCCTGCTCCACCGTCATATTCAGCACGTCGGCAATGGTTTTGCCCTTGTACCTGACCTCCAGTGTCTCCCGGTTATACCGCTTGCCCTTGCACACCTCGCAGGGCACGTACACATCGGGCAAAAAGTGCATTTCTATTTTAATAATCCCGTCCCCCCGGCAGGCCTCGCACCGGCCCCCCTTGACGTTGAAGCTGAACCGCCCCGGCTTGTAGCCCCGGGCCCGGGCTTCGGGGGTTTGGGAGTACAGATCCCGGATATCGGTAAACACCCCGGTGTATGTGGCCGGGTTGGAGCGGGGCGTGCGCCCGATGGGCGCCTGGTTCACATCGATCACCTTGTCCAGGTGCTCCAGGCCCCGGATTTCCCGGCAAGCCCCGGGCTTGGCCTTGGCCCGGTGCAGCTCCTGGGCCAGCTTTTTATATAAAATCTCATTCACCAGGGTGCTTTTGCCCGAACCCGATACCCCGGTGACACAGATAAACAGTCCCAGGGGAAAGGTCACGTCGATATTTTTCAAGTTATGCTCGACGGCCCCCACCACGGTAATCGATTTACCGTTGGGCTGCCGGCGCGCCGCGGGCACCGGGATAAACTTTTTACCGCTCAAATACTGGCCTGTAATGGATTCGGGTGCTTCCATGATATCCTGCACCGTGCCGCAGGCCACCAAACGGCCGCCGTGCTCCCCGGCACCGGGCCCGATGTCGATAATGTGATCCGCAGCATAGATGGTCTCCTCGTCGTGTTCCACCACAATCAGCGTATTGCCCAAATCCCGCAGCCGCTCCAAAGCATCCAACAGCCGCCGGTTATCCCGCTGGTGCAGCCCGATGCTGGGCTCGTCCAAAATATACAGTACCCCCACCAGCCCGCTGCCAATCTGGGTGGCCAGCCGGATACGCTGGGCCTCCCCGCCGGACAGCGTACCCGCAGCCCGGTCCAAAGTCAGGTAATCCAAGCCCACGTTGATCAAAAACCCCAGCCGGGCATCAATTTCCTTTAATACCTGCCGGGCAATGAACCGCTCCCGCTCGCTCAATTCCAGCTCCTGCAAAAAGCCGCGCAACTCCAGCACCGGCATGGCGGCCACCTGGTTGATGGACAGCCCGCCCACCTTCACCGCCAGCGCCTCGGGCTTGAGCCGCGCCCCGCGGCACACGGGGCAGGGGCGGGTGCTCATATACTGCTCGATTTCCTCCCGCATGTAATCCGAGTTGGTTTCCCGGTAACGGCGGTTCAGGTTGTTCATTACCCCCTCGAAGGGCAACCGGTAGCTGTGTTCCATACCCATTGAATTGATCAAAGTCAGTTTGATAATCTCCTTGCCGGTACCATACAATAGCTTGTCCAAATGGGCCGGGTCCATCTCCCCCACCGGGGTGTCCAGGTCAAACCCGTAATGCCGGGCCACAGCCTCCAGGTAACGCATACCGTTTAAACTTTTCATCCAGGGTTCAATGGCCCCCTGGTGCACCGACAAGCTTTTGTCGGGTATCACCAAATCCGGGTCCAACTCCATTTTAAACCCCAGCCCGGTGCATTCCGGGCAGGCTCCGAAGGGGCTGTTGAAGGAAAACAGCCGCGGAGCAATTTCGCTGATACTGATACCGCAATCGGTACAGGCAAAGTTTTCGCTGAATACAATTTCCTCCCCGTCCACCACGGCAGCCACGGCCAGCCCGGCCCCGTGTTTGAGGGCGGTCTCCAGCGAGTCGGCCAGCCGCTTGGCCGAGCCCGGGCGGATCACCACCCGGTCTACCACGATTTCAATAGTGTGCTTTTTATTTTTATCCAGTTTGATTTCCTCATTAACATCCAGCACTGCGCCGTCCACCCGCACCCGGACGAACCCCTCCCGGCGGATTCCCTCCAGCAGCTTGACATGCTCGCCCTTTTTGCCCCGCACCACCGGGGCTAAAAGCTGTAGCCGGGTTCCCTCGGGCATGGCCAGCAGCTGATCCACAATTTGCTGCACCGTTTGCCGGGTAATGGGCTTGCCGCATTTGGGACAGTGGGGCCGACCGGCCCGGGCGAAGAGCAGCCGCAGGTAATCGTAAATTTCGGTGACAGTACCCACGGTGGAGCGGGGATTATGGCTGGTGGTCTTCTGGTCAATGGAAATGGCCGGAGACAGCCCCTCGATATAATCCACATCGGGCTTGCTCATCTGCCCCAAAAACTGCCGGGCGTAGGCCGACAGCGACTCCACATAACGGCGCTGGCCCTCGGCGTAAATGGTATCAAAGGCCAGGGAGGACTTGCCCGACCCCGACAACCCGGTGATCACCACCAGCTTGTCCCGGGGTATTTCCACGTTGATATTCTTCAGGTTATGGGCGCGGGCGCCCCGGACCACAATTTTGTCCTGCATAAAAAGCCTCCGTACATATAAAAATCACCCGGCCCGCCAGGCGGGTTAAATGATTTGTCAACCTGCCCGGGCGCAATGGGTCGATAAAAAAAATAATCTCTAGAACATTTTACTACATCAAATTATGCAGTGTTATGGTACAATTAGTAAACATAACATTTGATGTATCAATGATTATAACACTGGGCCGGCTAAAAAGGGCAAATACCACCGGTCATTTGTATAATATATTAAGCGGAGGGACTGTAAAAGGCATGTTAGCCAGGGAATGCATTCCATATTTAGCTCTTTTAGCATTACTGAGCCTGATTCTATATATCCTTAAACCCTTATTAGCCATTCCACCGTTGCTGGTACTACTATTTGTCATATTCTTTTTCCGCAATCCCCCCAGGCAAATTACTCCCAATGCCAATCATATTCTATCCGCGGCCGACGGCACGGTACAATCCATCCAAGAAATCCAAGAGGACACTTTTATCAAAGGCAGGGCGATAAAAATAAGCGTATTTTTATCCCTCTTCAATGTACACATCAACCGGAGCCCGCTGAGCGGTAGAATCACCTACACCTCATACAGGCCGGGCAAATACCTGCCCGCCTTTAAAAGTCATGCATCCGAAATTAACGAAAGAAACACCCTGGGTATAGAAAACGAGTACACCAAGGTGCTGGTCCACCAAATCACCGGCTTTGTGGCCAGGCGCATCGTATTTTACAATCGAAAAGGTGACTACCTGGAGCAGGGGCAGGTTTTCGGGCTGATTAAATTCGGCTCCTGCACGGAAATAATTGTACCGGCCAGCACCCAAATAACGGTGCAAACCGGCCAGAAGGTACAGGCGGGGATAACTGTAATAGGAGTTGTTAAAAAATGATTAATGATAACGATAATTCGCCCATAACCCAACTGCCTAACGCTTTAACCCTGTGCAACATTACCATGGGTTTAAGTTCCATTATAACCGCTTCCTTCGGTAATTTTACCCTGGCCGGGCTATTGATCATCATCGGCGCCATCTTTGACCGCCTGGACGGCCATGTGGCCCGCAAATACCGGGTAACCAGCGAAATGGGCAAACAACTGGATTCACTGGCCGATGTGATAACCTTCGGTTTGGCCCCGGCCATCAGTATTTTTCTGCTCAGTTTCACCGATACCATTGTCCTGGGCTTTTTCATGACGGTAATATTTGTTACCTGCGGCGCCTACAGGCTGGCCCGCTTTAATATCCTGAACTATCAAGACGTGTTTGTCGGCATGCCCATAACCGCGGCCGGGTTTTTACTGGCCCTGCTGACTTTGTTTCAGACTCAAATGGTCATTATTCATCCCTATTTGACGGCGGTGGGCATGCTGCTGTTAAGTTACCTGATGGTTTGTAAACGGGAAATTAAAAAGGTTTGATATTCGAAAAAGGGTATCATCCCTTTAGAGTGCTGTGCCATCGCGAAGGGGACGGGTTGTGACCGGGCGGGAACGGGTCAAAGCGGTTAAGCCGGCACCGCCGTTTTAAACCCGTAGCTGGTAAAATTCATATCAAAGGTGAAGGCCGTATCCATTTCCAGCCGCTCCATCACCGCAAAGCTAACCGCGTCGGTAAGGGTACATTCCCCGCCCCGGCCGGACAGCAGTATTTCCATGGCCCGTTTTTCATCCGCCCGGGCGGCCTGTTCCACCGGCCAGATATTACTGCGCACCCACATCCTGGCCGCGTCCGCCCCCAGGCGGGCGGCCAGCAGCGCGTGGGTTTCCGCCAGTATATAATTGGTCAGCACCGGCAATGCCCGCCGGCTTTGCATTTTCCGCAGAACGGCCACCGCCGCCCGGTGGTTTTGATCATCCCGGCAAAGCAGGGCGAATATCGCCCCCGAATCCACCAGTATCTTCTCCATCAGCCCAACTCCCCATCCGCCACGCAGCGGTCATGTTCCACGGAAACTGCAGCGGCCCGGCTGCAGTCCTCAAAGATTCCCACCATATCCCAGACGGGATCGTTTTCGCTCAAAGGGGCAATATCATAAACCTTCTTAAGCAGCAGCGTGTCTCCCTTGATGGTAACAGCCAGGTTGGACCCCTTATCCAAACGTAATTTATCCCGGTACTCCTTGGGCAAAGTAAGCTGTCCTTTGCTGGTAAGCTTCACCATTTCCGCCTGCAAGGTAAAACTCCCCTTTCCTCCGGTTTTCCCTTCTAAGCCTGGTTATCCATTACAGCATTACCGGTAACAAGCTGCGGGTTAGAGCACAATAGCAGTTTAGAGCACAATAGTAAAATTACGCAGCTTATATCCTTACTTATTTCCTTACTATACCAGAGGAATTTTCTGGAATCAAGGGATACTGCCAATATATTGATTTTACAGTTACTTTAACAAACTTTAAGCCTGACCCCTTAATTCGATGATGGCGTCGCGGAGCTGGGCGGCCTGTTCGAATTCCAGGCGGCGGGCGGCTTCCTGCATTTCCTTTTCCAGCCGGGCCAGCAGTTTTTTGATTTCCTTCTTGCTCAGCTTGCCCTTTTTGGCTTCGATGGCGGCATCGTAAACCGCCGGTGTCTCGGCCACTTTGGTGGCTTCGATCACCTCATGCACCGCTTTGCGCACGGTTTGGGGCGTGATGCCGTGGGCCAGGTTGTACTCAGTCTGCAGTTTGCGGCGGCGTTCGGTTTCCTTGATGGCTTTGTCCATGGAATCGGTGATTTTGTCGGCGTACATGATCACCTGGCCGTTTACGTTGCGGGCCGCCCGTCCGATGGTCTGGATCAGCGAGCGCTCGGAGCGCAGGTAGCCCTCCTTGTCGGCATCCAGTATGGCCACCAGGCTCACCTCGGGCAGGTCCAGGCCTTCCCGCAGCAGGTTGATACCCACCAGCACGTCAAAGGTACCCAACCGTAAATCCCGGATAATCTCCATCCGTTCAATGGTATGCACCTCCGAGTGCATATAGCGCACCTTTATGCCCGATTCCCGCAGGTAGTCGGTGAGGTCCTCGGCCATTTTCTTGGTCAAGGTGGTGACCAGCACCCGCTCCCGCCTGGTCACCCGCCGGTTGATCTCACTGATGAGGTCGTCAATCTGGCCCCGGGTGGGCCGTACGAACAGTTCCGGGTCCACCAGGCCGGTGGGGCGGATAATTTGCTCCACCACCTGGCCGCTGTGCTCCAGCTCATAGGGACCGGGGGTGGCGGACACGTAAATCACCTGGCCCAGCCGCTCCTCAAACTCTTCGAAGGTGAGGGGGCGGTTGTCGAAGGCCGAGGGCAGCCGGAAACCATGCTCCACCAGCGACTCTTTGCGGGAGCGATCCCCGGCGTACATGGCCCGCACCTGGGGGATGCTGACGTGGGATTCGTCGATAAACATGATAAAATCATCCGGGAAATAATCCAGCAGCGTGTACGGGGGCTGCCCGGGCTGCCGCCCGGTAAGGTGACGGGAATAATTCTCGATACCGCTGCAAAAGCCCATCTCCCGCATCATTTCTATATCATACCGGGTGCGCTGTTCCAGCCGCTGGGCTTCCAGCAGCTTATCCCGCCCCCGCAGCTCGGCCAGGCGCTGCTCCAGCTCTTCTTCAATACTGGCGATGGCAATTTCCATACGCTCCCGGGAAACGGTGTAGTGGCTGGCCGGGAAAACTGAAACGTGCTGCCGCTCCCCGGTGATCTCCCCGGTAAGCACATCGAATTCCAGCAACCGCTCCACTTCGTCCCCGAAGAAGTCCACCCGGATGGCCTGCTCCGAATTGCCCGCCGGGAATATTTCCACCACATCGCCCCGCACCCGGAAAGTACCCCGGGTGAAGTTGACATCGTTGCGCTCGTACTGGATATCCACCAGCCGGCGCAGCACGGCATCCCGGTCGTATTCCTTGCCCCGGCGCAGCGACAGCACCAGGGTGCTGTACTGCTCGGGGTCACCCAGGCCGTAGATGCAGGACACGCTGGCCACAATAATCACGTCCCGGCGCTCAAACAGGGCGCAGGTGGCCGAGTGGCGCAGTTTGTCTATCTCGTCGTTCACCGAGGAATCCTTTTCAATATACGTGTCGGTGTGGGGAATATAGGCCTCGGGCTGGTAGTAGTCGTAATAACTCACGAAATATTCCACCGCGTTATGGGGAAAAAATTCCTTGAACTCGCTGCACAGCTGGGCAGCCAGCGTTTTGTTATGGGCCAGCACCAGCGCGGGCCGCTGTACCCGCTGGATCACCTGGGCCATGGTGTATGTCTTGCCGCTGCCGGTCACACCCAGCAGGGTCTGGTGTTTCAAACCGTCACCGAGCCCCTCCACCAGCTCATTGATGGCCCGGGGCTGGTCACCCCGGGGTTCATAGGAGGATTTTAATTCAAATTGCATAATCTCACCCCGCTAAATTATATCACACCAGGCAACGGCAAAAAATTCTCCCTTGTGTGCAGCCCGGAATTTATTTCCGGCCTGGAGAAAGCGTTTTCTATCCTGATAATAGCGTCAGGTGGTTTTATCCTCCGGTGGTACCGCACTGGCAACATAGATCTCCTAATGCCAAAGGTAAGCCCTCCCGGGATAACACACTTATGTATAGAAGTAATGAAACATATTTCATAATTAGTCGAAAGGTTGTATAATTGAGGCAACACTAAGTAAATGAGGTGAACTATCATGTCTGTACTGGAATATAACGAATTGACCCTGGACCATTTTGAAAATCCCCGTAATGTGGGGGTGGTGGAAAACAACAACGGCTACGGCAAGGTGGGTGAAGCCGGCTGCGGTGATATTTGTGAAATAACCCTGCGCATAGAAAAGGATGTCATAGAGGATATAAAATTCCGGGTGTACGGCTGTGCCGGGGCCATAGCCACTTCCAGCGTGGTCACTGAAATGACCCGGGGCAAGGATATCAATTATGCTCTGCAATTAAACGATGATGATGTGGTGGAGTACCTGGGCGGGCTGCCCGAGAAGAAAAAACACTGCTCCCTGCTGGCCATCAAGGCCGTGCACCAGGCGATTTACGACTACCTGCTGAACAGGCGCCTGAGGGAAAGAAAAATCAACACCCGGGAAGAGTTCGATCAAATCAACAATGAAATAATGCAGGAAATCATCGCCCGGAGCAACCGGGCTTAACCAGCATGCCATTAATTCTTCGCTGATCAAAATAAAGACCACAGGCACTGTTCCTGTGGTCTATTCATTACCTTTCAACACCGGGCACCTGCGCAAGCACCCCAAAGGCCGGCCGGCACAGTTGCCCGGACCGGCAATGACAGGGCTTTTCAGGTACCCCATAATGGATAGCAGGCTTTGGGGCCAGTTCATAAAAGCAATGCTTACTCCGGTAACCTATTTTACTTCCCGGCCCCGGCATCTCTGAGCAGCCGGATTACCTCCGGGTTTCCATTATCCTGGGCCAGTAACAGCGCCGTCAACCCGCTGTTGCTGGTGGCATGCACACCGGCTCCCCTGGCCAGCAGCAATTTCACCACAGCGGTGTGCCCTTGATGGGCAGCCGCCATCAGCGGAGTAACACCGTCCTCACTGGCCGCGTTCACATTAACTCCGGCGTCCAGCAGCAGCTCCAGTATCTCCCTGTGGCCGTTATGGGCCGCCAGCATAAATGCCGTGGCATCATACTTTGTTCTGGCGTCAAGGGGCATACCGGCCGCCAAAAAGAGCTTGACAGCAGCAGTATTCCCTTCTTCCACACACTTCAAAAAAGTTTCACTGTCATAAGACATATTCATTTGGGCCAACGCTGCCCGGGCAAATTCGGGATTTTTTGCACAATCCATTACCAACATGAGTCATCCTTTCCATTGCCATGTTAGTAAGACAGGCGTATTTATTAACCAGGCAAATAGTTAACCAAGATTATTAAATCATTATATCATACCATGCAACGTTGGATAAGAAAGCCGGGAGTTGATACACTTTTTATTAATTTTCACATTGACATAAACCTAACACCTGTAATATATTTATTACAGGTGAAACATACTATTTCTATACCCACCATACAAGTCCAATGCCATTGGAGTACCGGTTTGCTCAAAAACTCCCGGGAGCACAATACGCCAGCGTTAAAAGGGGGGGATGGGAAATAAATGGTGACGATTTAGTTAAAATACTGGAAGCACTGGCGAACCCCCACCGGTTAAGAATCATTGCCCTGTTAAAAGACAGGCGTATCCATGTCAGCCGGCTTGCCCGCGAGGCAAAGATCAGCCGGCCGCTGTTATACATGCATCTAAAAAAATTAGAGACCGCCGGATTAGTAACCAGCAAACTGGAATTGGCGGAGGACGGGAAAGCCATGAATTATTATGAGCTGGCACCCTTTACCATCCTTTTAAATCCGGAGAGCATCGCAGAAGCGGTAAAGACGCTAACCATTCAAAAAGCCGGTAGCACCACTGCCGGTAAATCTACCGGCGACAAAAGGGGGGATAATTGATGAATGAAGAAGTTATTTTACCAATTGGTGGAATGATTTTTATACTTGTACTGCTGGTGCCACTGGCTGTGGTACTGGCCTGGCAAGGTTTCAGAACTTATCAAATAAAAATAACCAGCAAGGCGGAAATCGCCAGGGATGAGGCGTATCGCAAGCTGGCGGAGGAAGCTGTGGCGGTGCAAAGGAAAATTTCAGATGATCTGGCCGATTTACGCGCCCGGGTAGCATCCATTGAAAAAATGCTCCGGGAAATAGAATGAAACTACAACCCCGGAGAAATCCTCAATAATCAGGGATTATAATATACCCGGCTTTAATTAAAGATAGGGAGTGAGAAAATGGATCTTTTTATTTATGGTTTAATTATGTTCACTGTGCTTCTAGTGATAACCGGTATTACCCTGCTTGTTGCCAAATTCAGGAAAAATAGATTGAAAATCAAACAAAAAAACTGGTGGCTCATCATTCACATGATTTTTGTCGTTATATATATAAGCGGAATACTGGGGATGTTCTTGCTGGCCCTTTTGACGAAATTCACCACCGATAATAACCTGGTGTATGCTTCCCATATATTCATAAAACGTTTTGATCATTTCTTGGTCATTCCCGGTGCCTTCGGTTCTTTCATTACCGGCATCTGGCTCGCCATGCGAACGCATTGGGGCGGGCTAACCAAGCATTACTGGGTCTTAGCCAAGTGGATCGGTAATATTGCCGCCATTATTTATGGCAGCACCTATGTGCGGATTTGGATAGACAATGCCCTTGCCACCAGTGGTATGCATCCCCTGCAAAACCCGGCTTATCTTACCGACCGCCAGCTGCTTTTCATTGGCATTGCCATATGTATTGTTATACTGTTCTTTTTAGTAATAATTTCTTATCTCAAACCATGGGGGAAAAGAATAACTAGCCAGCAACTTGGAAATAACCAGTTAATGACACAATAATGGCCTGGAACATAATCGCCCTTGTTACACGGCATTGTATTCCATATCGAATACCCTGCGTAATTATGTATAACAAGCCGGGTGAATGCCATTATTCCCGGTGGGCCGGGACAACTCCCAAACCCACCGGGTTCAAACCAAAGCCCGCCCGCAATTGTTGCCATTACCACCACTTCAGTTAAGATTACCTGCACTAATTACATCAGATTATTTTTAACCATCAGGTTATATACCAGCTCAGCAGCTTCAATGCGAGTCAACGCCTGTTTGGGGCGAAAAGTATAGTCATCATAGCCCTGTAGATAGCCCCTTTGCGACGCTGCCAGCACATAGGGCTGCAAGCCCGGGTTTATGGACTGGTAATCTTTAAACATTTTCGACAGCGCCAGCTGAGTTTTCCGCTGGTCAAAGTCACTTATTGCCGGCCCCGCCGCAGCGGTGATAATTTTGGCGGCTTGCTCCCGGGTCAACGCGGCAAAATATTTAAAAAGAAAGCGCCCGTCCTTTTCCCGGACTCCCCCCACCAGACCGTTTTTGGCTGCCGTCTCGATATATTTGACACTGTCCCGGGGAACGGGTACCACATGACCGTTCAGATTTTGCGCAAAGGAACCTCCTCCGGTATAAAACACATCACTGAAGATCCCCAATCCCACGTAAGGTTCCGCAAACTCCAAACCAAGGGCTTTACTCAACATCACCACAAATTCACCCCGGCTGATGCCGGCCTGCCGGCCGTTTTGGTCCACCAGCCCCAGGTATCCCGGAGGCGTGTTTTCGGCAGGCTGCATTATGCCCTTGGCCCACAGGTACTCCACACAATGGCGGGCGGGACCGGCCGCTCCGATATCCACGAAGGACATCACTTTATTAACCGCCACATACCGGCCCAACCCCTTAAAGGGCACCGTAATGGTTCTCTTTTTAGCATCGGTACGTCCTCCCAGGTTGACCCAATTACCCGGTATACCATCGTACCGATCGTAAAAAACCGTTACAGTTCTGTAGGCCGCTTCAGTTAAATCGCCATCCACAGGCAGGGAAATTTGCCCCCCGGGAGGCACATCAATACCCGTTATTCTATCCCTGAAACTGTCCTCAATATAGCCACCATCTTTACCAGGCAGGTGAGCCACGTTAAATAAGTAGCTCACCACAGGGCTACCGTTGACGCTATATGCCCTCTCGGCCTTGAAGGCCAGCAACTGGCTGCCGGCGGCAACACCATTCTGCCGTAAATAAAAACCGCCGGGTAAAACAATATTCAACTGCTTGTCAAAATAACTGATTTTATTGCTTTTGCTTAAATCATGGGTTATGACGGCCCCTTCATCCAGGGTGTTGACCAGATTGATACTCCTGCTTAAGGACAACGTTTCCTGCTTGGTATTCCCTTTTTCATCTTCATATTCATAAACGACTTTGAAAGACAAATTATTTTTGCCCGGTTTTAAATGATAATTATTAAGGTAATAGCTCCGAACACGCCTTTCCAAACTTTCCGCCCCAAAAACAACTTCCCTGGCCCCCGGAGCATCCACCGTTATATTCACAGGACTGGTGTTTACATTCAGCCCCTGCTCCGGGACATCCATGCCATTGACCACCAACACGGGATACCTCATGGTGGTGAAGTAAAAGGTGTAACTTCTTATATTATCTCCATTGACATCCTCAATAGAGCTGGATAACCTTACCCGGTACCGGGTGTCGTATTCCAGCTTCTTGCCCGGCTTAAAATAAGCCCGTCGTTCTTTATCGTTATAACTGACTTTGCCGGAAACATCCCGCCCGTTTTCATCCCGGAGGGTCATGCCATCGATAATAGTATCCTTATCCATATCCTCGTCAAATTCAACCCAAATGGTTACGCCAATGGGCACATCCCGGTCACCTCCGTCCGGGTAATGATCATCCACTTCGGGGCTTCGAGCCAGCGCCGGCTGCCCGGTTAGAAAAGCGGTAAAAAAGACTACCGCCATGGTCGCAAGCAACATCACGATACCGCGTTTTGCGAATTTCATATCAAAATCACCTGCCGCATTTGATTAACTAATTGTATTATCGGCATTTATCCCGGATTCTATAATCAAATAAGTACGGAAAAATACCCGGGGGGATTTTGAGAGACCGGCAAAACAAAGGGGATTAAACCCGCGGTAAGAAGTAAGCGGTTCCCCTGTTTTAGAGGACCCGCTTACTTTTTCCCCTTCAGCATCATAAACCTCCTTACGCACTGCGTGATCCACTAGCCACCGCCCTGGTCGCCGTCACCCATACCCTGACCATCGCCATGGCCGCCCTGCTGGCCTACGGATTCTATTTTCTTTACCTCACCGTCTATTTGCACTTCCATGGTTTTACCGTCCTGGGTGGTGATGCGCAGTGTTGTTTTGCCCTGACCACCGCCCTGTTGACCACCCCGGTCCTGCTTGCTCTGCTCACCCGGCTGGCTTTGTACACTGCTCTGTTCCTGCCCGCCGCCCTGCCGTCCGGCCTGGGACTGCTGCTGCCCGCCGCCCCCTTGCTCCCGGGCTTTCTTTAACTCCTCCCAGCGCTCCTCCAGCAAGTAGGCGTTCCTGGCGGTAACCAGGCGCACCGGCACAATCCGGGCGGGCACACTGTAATCCCCGTTATTAACCTTATCTCCGTATTGCCAGTAACCGTTTTTGGCCAGCCCCACCGCCGCCTCCAGGGCAAACCGGCCCAGCATCTCGGGCTGCAAATCCACCTCGGCGTCATGCTCGCCGCTGACCACCCCCCGGGAGGCCATTTCATCCGCCCCGACCCCCACGGTTAAAACATTTTTATCCATACCGCCCATTTTTAAAAACTCCACCGCAGCCATGGCCAGGGTACTATCATTAGCCAGGATTACATCAATACGATCTTCCTTTTCCATGACCTCCGCCAGGCCGGCGGCAACGGTGGACGGGTCCCAGCGGGGATGTTCATAAACCTTTACAACCTTGACATCCTTTTGCCCCTGCAACGCCGCCTGGTTGGCAGCGGTAATATCCCGGGCCAGTTGATCCTTCGGATCTCCCTGTAATATCACCACGTTCAGGGGACGGTGGCGGGGTAACTGGGCCACCACACTATAATCCACCGCCCCGGTAACCTGTCCCTGACCGCCGCCGCTCCCCTGGCTACCACCGGTGCCTCCCTGTTGGCCGGATTCGCCCTGCCGGCCACCGCCGGCAGCCTGACCCGCACCTTGCTGCTGCCCGCCGGCTTGTTCCGACCCGCCCTGGGATGGCAACTGTCCATCCCGGGACGCCCCGCTTTGCTCATCACCCGGCCGGATAATTGTACCCGCCCGGGGCGGGGTGAACTTTCCGCTCTGGGCCTCTGCGGCCCGGGCCAGCGCCTCCTGTACAAAACGGGCCTGCAAACGCCCCACCATGGCATGGTCCGAAGCAATATAACCCTCTACGGGGGTGTTTAGCGGTAAATTTTCCAGCGCCACCACCTTGATCCCGGACCGGGCCAATTTTTCCACCAATCCCGAAGCTGTGGCCGGATCAACCGGCTGCAGCACCACCGCCTTAATTTGCTTACCAGCCAGTTCATCCAGTTGTTTCTGCTGCCGGGCGGGGTCATTTCGGGCATCCAGCCAGGTTACTTCAGCATTCAATTGCTCTTTCTGCTGGTCCACCACTTTTTTTATGGTTTTGTTGCCATCCCGGTTTATGTCGGCCAGGGCAAAGGCTATCCTTACCGGCTGTTCGGCGGGCTTGCGCTGCGCTTCCCGGTTGCCGCAGCCCGGCATAATGGCCAGTACCGCCAAAAAGGCAACGGTAAGTATGGCAATTACATAATTTAACCTTAAACAATCCGCAACCCTAAAGCCACGCATCAACCCACCTCCGGATCAGTTCCCTTTCGTTTTCCTTTCCAAGCCCGGTGTTGTATAACAAAGCTCTAGTTATGCTTTGCCCCAAGGCAATTCTTTATACAAAGGTAAAAGGGTGCTAAATATGAATAAACAGGCATAACTATCAGTCATAGGTATTTTTTGGGAGGTGGCGGCGTGAATAGTAATTATTTGGAACGTTTTTTGTCCTGGCTGACCCCTTTAAAAAAAGAACCGCCCGGACTGCTGGAGGCGGTAAACTCAGCCAGGCGGGATTGGAAACAAGCCCAACATGATTTTAATTTTATCAGTGATAAAAACATGATTGATTGTACGGTACACAAGATTAAAGCAAGTGAAAGGCAGTACATCGCACTGCTAAAGGCAGCCAAACAGCAAAATATCACCGCCTGGCAATGGGAATCACCACCGGTCACCGCAACAAGCGGCGAGGCATGCCATGCAACGGAGCAAGCCAACTAAAGGGTATGGTTCACCAGACCCAGTTCAACCAGCTTGGCCCGAATGGATTTCATATCCGACCAGGCCTCGGCCTTGCGGGAAGTGTCCCGCAGCAGTGCAGCGGGGTGGTAGGTGGCGGTGATCCAAAACCCTTTGCGCTCCTCCCACTGCCCCCGCACCCTGGTGATACGCGCTTCGGGGCCGATAATGTGGCGCACCGCCGTTGACCCCAGGCATACAATGATCCGGGGCCTGACTATATCCACCTGCGCCCTTAGAAAAGGCAGGCACTTTTCACCCTCCTCCGGGGTGGGCACCCGGTTACCGGGCGGCCGGCATTTGACGATGTTGCATATGATGGCGTTTTTTTTCCGGTCCAAACCAATGGCCGCCAGCATCCGGTCCAGCAGTTGCCCGGCCGGGCCGACAAAGGGCCGCCCCTGTATATCTTCCTGCTCACCGGGTCCCTCGCCGACAAACATCACCGGGGCCTCCAAAACGCCTTCGCCGAAAACCACATTGGTACGCCGGGCTGCCAGCGGGCAGGCGCTGCAGCGTAAACATACCTCCTTTACCCGGTTCCAACGTTCCAATTTAGTATTCACGCAAGCCACACCTTTATTTACCTCATTTTCCGCCGGCGCCACCCGCCCCGTCCAAGAGAGCATTACTTTAAGGGGCGGCCACCCGCTAATAACCAGTTAAACCAATACAGGGGGTACTGGTTGCCATCCTGTTGATGTTGATTTACAGCGACTCTTCCACTGGGTCCGGGTCTTGTGAACAACAGTGCGGAGTTAAATTTTATATTTGTTTATTTGCATAATACAGTTACTTTATAAAACTTTAAGCCCGACCCCTTACGCGATTGCGCAGGTCCACCATGAATGCGGTGAAATCAGCGCAAAAATCATCCGAATCCAGGCAGATTATCTTCATGCCCTTTTTACCGTATATCGTTTCGAATACATAGTTGGGCTTCATGGTCACCATATAAGCCTTGCAGTTGGACTTCATGACTTTGAACAGTTTGCTCCACATGTATCGAATATTGAGATCCCGGAAGCTGTATCCCAAAAAGAGTACTGTTTTGCCCAGCAAATCAGCACGCAATTTTATATCCAGGGGACCCTCCATGTCCAGCCGGTTGTAATAATCCGTCTCGCTCAGCACCAGTGTTTCGTCGAGATCCAGGGTGCCGTGAAACTTGACAATCTGGGTAACGTTATCCGGGGCGGCCAGGATATCGTCCAGCGTGGCAATGGGGTAATAAGGCACGCCGTGGTACCGGAAGGCCATTTCAATCATTTCATCAAAATTGGTGGTATATATTTTGGGGAAGCGCATATCCACCAGACATTTATGGGCCTCGGAAGCGCCAATATCCACCTCGATGGAGCGCAGGTTACGGTCGATAATTTTACTGATCCGGTTTTTACTACCGCCATGGCAGATAATATGGTATTCGGCAATCTGCAAAAAATCCCCGTGCAGCAAAAGTATATCGGGATCAATATCCAAATCCTCGGCCACCCTGGCCATTAAAACATCCCATTCGGGCAGTCCCAGGTTGCGGGACAGGCCGGCCCCCACAAAGGGAATGATTTTCTTTTCCCGGATATCATGAGCCAACTCGTCCATCAGTTCATCATATCTCACCATTTCCTCACCGCCTGACGGGACAAAAAATCCTTAAACTGGCGTGCCGCCCGGCCCCGGGCAGATATTTGCAATTTCTCTTCCAGCGGCAAGGCCGCCAGGGAGCTGTCGCACCCGTCGGGAATAAATAAGCATTCCCAGGTGTCCCTGGGTCCGTCGGGCTCGGTGGCTATGTTACCCGTAATTTCAGCCGCAAATATGTGAATGCGCCGGCTGTCGCAATAACCGATAATGGTGCGCACCGTAGCCCGCCGGCTGGTCTCACACTGCATCAGCCGCAAAAAACCGGACATCCCCAGTTGCTCCCACATCTCCCTGGTCATACCACCGGGCAGGTCGTTCCAGGATTCTATACTTAAGCCGGTATGATCCACAAATAGCCGGGCTCTTTTCTCACCAAAGGCCAGCAGCACCTTGCCGCGCACCACCTGCCGCTGGTCGTCCCCCTGGGGCTCCCGTACATTTAAACGCACCGGTATAAACTGGAATGGATCCAGCAGTTTTTCATATTCAATTATCTTCTGCCGGTTGCCCGTTACAAAACGCATCGGTTTTGACATATATCGCAGATACTCCTCTTGGTAAACAACCCTGGTAATATAACACAGCTTAATGATTATTTCTTTATTATACCCTCAAAACCCTTCCAACGCCCGGGCGGGACAAGACACAACAGTACAGCGGAATAAGAACAAAGCCCAAAGTCCGTTACAATTGGCAACGGGCTTTGGGCTTGCAATGGAAACAAGGTTAATCAACCCTTATCGTTTTATTTCAATATTATAGTTAGTTTAACAAACTTTAAGCCTGACCCCGTTCCAGGATGATGCGGTGGTCCACCAGGGCCAGCTCGGCGATTTTGGCTTTGATTTGCTTGCGGCGACCGAAAATATCCTCCAATACCAGACCGTCCGCTTCCGGAATCACCTTGTCGACCATTTCCATGAAGATTTCCTCTTTACCGTCCTGACGCAGGTACGCGTTTGCTTCGCACACGTTATTTCACCTCCCTGAAAAAGACAAAAACCACCTTGGTTACACGCATATGGCGTCAACCTCCGTGGTTGTTTACGCTGTTCCCCTTCGAAAGCCTTCCTGGCTCCCTTGTTTAGTAAAATTATATCCCCCTGCAAAGGATAATGTCAACGGATAATTTGCACCATCCTTATTGGCTCAGCCGCCGCCAAAAATCCGAGAACCAGCGACCCAGCGGGCCGGCGGTACCCAGGTCCACCACTGCCGCTTGTTCATCACCCTCGGGTACGGGCAAAATTCCCAGGGGATGAAGTTCATTGTTATAGGGCAGCAGTTCCCGGCGGATGCGCCGCCCTTTGCCATCGACATAATCCACCTGTATGGGCGGGTTCACTATATATAGCATAGCCGCCAAATCCGCCCGGCTGTGTACCGGCACCCCGTTAACAGCCACCAGCAAATCCCCCGAACGCATGCCGGCATGCCAGGCCGGTGACTCGGGGATCACATCCAGCAGCGCCAGCCCTCCGGAACGGGGCACATAAACGGCGACCCCCTGCATTTCCAGCTTGCGCCCGATATAAATCACCAGTTCATGGCCCAGGGGCGAGAACAGAGCGGCCAGTATCCCCAGTAGCAAAGAACGGTCGGCCAGCACCGCCAGCAGCAACAATACCATGCTGTACAGCGCCAGGTAGCCTGCGGATACCCGGCCCTTTTGCCGCGGGTTCCGGGTAATGGCCATATCGCCGTAACCCAGCGCCGCCATCACCGGAATCAGGATATAAACGATATTTTCCGCCTCCACCCCGGGACTGATCAGCGGCCACCAGCCGGGCATATCCACACTGCCCGGGGGCACCCCGGCTCCGGTCATAAATGCCAGGGCCGATATGGGTATAGGCCAAAATTTTTGCAGGGTAAACCCGCCCACCACCCGGCCGGTGCGGTCCCGGAAAAAGGCCGGCACCGCACCCAGGTGCCCGCTGAAAAAAATCAGCAAACTTTCCACCATGTGCAATACCGCCACCAGGGCCAGCACCTGGGAAACATTAACCCGGGGGAAACCGAACAGCAGCGACGAAAGGGCCAGTATTCCCCCGGCGTAGGCAAAACATATGAACCGGGCGTCAACCAGCATCAACAAAATGGCCAGAGGCCAAATATAGAACAAACCCGAGCCGGTTAGAGTCACCCCTATGAGCACCATCAGCATACTGCCCGCTATGCCGCCCAGCATGCCCAGTACCAGGGCGGTGGCCAGCTCGCTCCAGTTGAACTTGAGCGGGATGCCGTAAAAGGCTTCCCGCAAGTCATTCATGCGCCGGTACTGCAGCCCGATGAGCACCACCACAATCCAAAAGATGGGCTCCCGCAGCATCAGCTCGGTATTAACAATGATCATGGGCAGTATATCGCCAAAGGGGAACAATTAACTCACCTCAAAACGGCCCTTCTAAACTGGCTTTCCATTGCCTCTTGCATTCCCTTAAACCGCCGGCTCTCAACCTTTTAACACCCGGCACCGCAGGTAGAAGCACCGGTCTTAGAGGTACAGGTTTACCGGTTCGGCTGATCCTTTATCCGCCGGCGATTAGAGCTGCCGCTCCACCAGTTCAATGGCTTTATTCAGCTGCTCGTCACCGGGCCGGTCCGGCAGGTTTTCCACCACCACATCGGGCTGGACTCCCTTTTTGTGGATATCGTTTTTCCTGGGGGTCAGGTAGCGGGCGGTGGTTAGCTTTAATCCGGCATTATTATCCAGGGCAAACACCGTCTGTACAATGCCCTTGCCAAAGGTGCGGGTACCCACCAGAACCCCCACCCCGGTGTCCTTGACAGCTCCGGCCAGTATTTCAGCAGCGCTGGCGCTGGCCCCGTTGACCAGCACGGCCAGGGGCAGGCCCAGGTAATTATCGTCGGCTTTCCTGACATCCTCGGCCCCCGTGCGGTAATCGATATACACTATCGGCCCCTCGGGGACAAAGTTATCCGCCACCCGGGTGGCGGCGGTCAGCTCACCGCCGGGGTTGTCGCGCAAATCCAAAATAATGCCCCGCATACCTTGATCCTTCAGGTCCGCCAGTACCTGCAACATTTCATCCGGAGTTTTCTCATTAAACTGGCTTACAGACACATAGCCAATGTGGGTATGGGGCAGTATCCGGCCTTCCACGCTGGGAACACTAATTTCCCGCCTGGTAATGGTAAACTCAAGGGGATCGGGCTCTCCTTCCCGGATCACGCTAAGGTTGATTTCACTTCCCACCGGGCCGCGCATTAAACCAATGGCGGTATCCAAATCCAACCCCTGCGCATCCCGGCCATCGATCTCTATGATGATATCACCGGCCTGCATACCCTCACCGGCGGCAGGCGTATCCTCATACACCCGCACCACTGTAAGCAGTTCCTCTTTGTTGAGCCCCACCAGTATGCCCAGACCACCAAAGCTGCCGCTGATCTGCTCCCGCAGCCTTTTAAAAGTCTGGGCATCCAGGTAGACCGAATAGGGGTCCTGCAGTGAATCCAC
This sequence comes from Desulfallas thermosapovorans DSM 6562, assembly GCF_008124625.1. NCBI lineage: Bacteria > Bacillati > Bacillota > Clostridia > Eubacteriales > Desulfallaceae > Desulfallas > Desulfallas thermosapovorans. The sequence continues at coordinate 48,974 of NZ_VNHM01000011.1, read as the reverse complement.
TATACCCCGCATCGCCCCGTCCACCAAAGTGGTAGTCTCCACCGGTTCAATGTACTGAGTACGCACCAGGGAAATTACTTTTATTAAATTACCTATTTGCTTGTAATTACTGCCTATAATGCTGCCCGCCAGCACAAACAAAGCAAAGAAAACCAGTACCAGCACGGTAATCCAGCGGGGAATGCCGCCGCTTTTATACCTGTATCCGTTCACTTCAGGTCACCTACCATTTTCCGGATAAAATCACATACCATATTATACTACATGAAGGCAAGCCGCATTACAAGAACTAAAAAGGGACGGCCCGCTTCTCTGGAAATGCCCCCCGGGGTAGACAGGTTCTATCATCAACATCAAAGCCTTTTAACTATGCAGGGAAGCATATCATCTTGTAGAAACAGCCTGTCCCTTATTGTACCGGCATATGTTACTGCATTAATTCAGGCGCCGGGTGTTGAAAGGTTGAAAGATAAAATCTTTCAACCTTTCAACACCCGGCACCGGCTGGTGGCAACCCCCCTTGGAGGCGGCACCGGTTATTGTTATGCAGGTTGGTAACGGCACGGTCGGTGGTGGCACGGTTGGAAAACAGTGCCGGTAACCGTGTTATACGTAATTTCTCGGGTTGACTGTGGAGCCGTTGACCCTGATTTCAAAATGCAGGTGCGGCCCTGTGGACATACCGGTGCTGCCCACCCTGGCGATAGCTTGTCCCTTTTCCACCACCGCGCCGCTGCCCACCAGCTGGGCGGACAGGTGGGCATAAAGTGAAACAATGCCACCGCCGTGGTCGATCATTACCACATTGCCGTAACCGCTCATAAAGCTTACATTAATCACCCGCCCGCTCTGGGCGGCCACCACAGTGGTACCCGAAGGAGCCGGTATATCAATACCTGTATGTAACCGCCGGGTCTTTAATATAGGGTGCACCCGGTAACCATAGGGAGATGAAATGGATGTATACCCGGGCACCGGCCAGAGGTAAGCCCCTGTGGCTGCGGGCTGCTGTCCCGCGTTTTGGATGCTGATACGCCGGATGATTTCTTCCTCTTCCCGCTCCAACCGGTCCACTTCAGCCTGGTATTTGGTGAAATCCCGCTGGGCGTTGGCCAGCATCTGCCTTTTTTCCGCGCTTCTGGAGGCCAGTTCCTGGCGGGCCGCCTCCTGCTGCCGCAACAGGGCGGCTATATTTTCCTTCTGCCGGGCCAGTGCCTGGCGCTTGCTCTCCAGTTCCTGCTTGCGCACTTCCACCTCTTTAATCACGCTTACATCCCGGTCAACCACCCGCTTAAGCAATTCGTAACGATTCAAAAACTCGCCGAAACTGGTGGAAGCCAGCAACACTTCAACGTACTGCACGTTACCGTTCATGTACATACCCCGAACCCGTTTGTGCAGTTCCTCGGTGCTTTCCGCAAGCTTCTCCTCGGCCCGGTCTATTTCCCTTTCATTCTGGGCCAGCCTGGCCATGGCAGCATCAAGCTGCTGCCGCAAACTACTTATTTCCCGGTTTTTTTGGGCAATTTCCTGATCCAGTGCCGCCGCCTGGCTGGAGTAGTCCCGTATCTCCGCCTTTTTCTCCTGCTGCTGCTGCTTGGTTTGATTAATCTTTTGCCTGGTCTGCTGCAACAGCTGTTCCAGACTGGCCCCGTATGCCGTACCGTATCCCAGCAGCATGGTGGCGGCCAGGGTCATAGCCGTTAATCTTTTTTTCCAGCCCTTGTTACCTCCCGAACGCACCCCTTGGTTCCTCCATTCGTCAAAGATTTTTTAAAGCAACACATATGCTCCAAATATACTCCCGGCCCAACCCCCGGCTAACGCCGGGGTCGCCGGTTAACCGGCTTCTTAAGGTTTTTTTACTAAACCTTCAAAAAACGCCGCAACGATATGGCGCTGCCCAGGGCGCCAATTATAAAACCGGCCCCCAGCAACCCGCCCAGTATCCGGTAAATGGTTTCGGGATCGTCAACCAGTTGAATAAAAGGCAGTGAAAACATTACCTTGTTCAGCAGCGAAAGGTAACCGAAATTTATCAGCAGCGCCGCTATGAGGCCGCCGGTGAGCCCGATGATCATCCCCTCCAGCATAAAGGGCATGCGCACAAAGGTGTTGGTGGCCCCCAGCATCTTCATAATGCCGATCTCCCGCCGCCGGGCAAAAACCGACATGCGAATGGTGGTGGCGATAAGCAGTACCGCCGCCACACCCAGCACCAGCAGGGCCAGGGATCCCCAAATGCGCACCCAGTGGGTCAGGGCCAGCAGGTTTTCCACCACCCCCTGCCCGTAGCGCACCTGTTCAACGCCCTCCAATTCCTCCAGTTGCCGGGCCGCCGCAGGCACCTGGGCCGCCTCCCGGGTTTTCACCACGTATGAGTTGGGCAGGGGATTGTCCTCCTCCAGCCCGCTGAGCAGCTCGGCCCTGTCACCGAAGCTCTCCTTTAAATCCTCCAGGGCCTGCTCCTTGGTGACAAACTTCACCTGGGCCACCCCGGGCACAAATTTAATTTCCTCCTCCATTTCATCCAGCCGATCCTGCTCCAAACCCTCTTCCAGGAAAACAGTGATTTCCAGGCTGGACTCCACATCGGAGGCCACCTGCCGCACATTAAGCACCAGCAGCAGTGAACTGCCCAGAATAAGCAGCGATATAATGATGGTACCTACCGAGGCAATGGACAGCCAACTGTTGCGTATCAAGGATGTGGCGGCCTCGCGGAAATAATACATAATGGTGTTAAACATCATGGCCGTATACCCCACCTTCCTCGTCCCGGACTATCGTGCCGTTTTCCAGCTGCACCACCCGTTTCTTCATGTCGTCCACGATGTCCCGGGCATGGGTGGCCATTAAAATGGTGGTACCCCGGCGGTTGATATCCATAAAAAGTTTCATCAACTCCCAGGAATTATCCGGATCCAGGTTACCCGTGGGCTCATCCGCCAGGATCAGCACCGGATTGTTGACGATGGCCCGGGCCACGGCGGTACGCTGCTGCTCGCCGCCCGAAAGCTGGGCGGGCCGCATGTTGACCTTCTTTTCCATACCCACCATGCGCAGCACCGACGGCACCACCCGCCTGATTTCCTTGCGGGAAGCACCGGTTACCTCCAGGGCGAAGGCCACGTTTTCAAAAACAGTTTTATTGGGGATAAGGCGAAAATCTTGAAACACCATGCCAATTTTACGCCGCAGGTAGGGAACCTCCCGGTTTTTCATCCTCACCACACTGCGACCGTTTACGATAACCTGCCCGCGGCTGGGCAGTTCTTCCCGGCAGATCAATTTGGTCAGGGTGGACTTGCCCGCCCCGCTGGGGCCCACTAAAAAGACAAATTCACCTTTTTTTACGTGTAAGGTAATGTCGTTGAGGGCTTTAACTTCGTTGGGGTATATCTTGGAAACGTTGTACAATTGAATCATACCAGCACCTCAGATCAATTCTGATACTTATCAGTGATTGTCGAGTTATCACCCGTATCCAGCAGTTACTTCGACAGTTGAAGTAATAAATCCTTTTTCACCTAGGGCATTTCGACGGCAAACAATGCAAATCCTTCAAAAAAAGGAAAAACAAAATACCCCGCAGGGTATTTTGCCAGTTAATGACATATAAACTTTTTAGCCGTCGCCTCTTCCATTACGGGCCGGTAGGTGCCGGGTTACAAGGGGGTGCCTGTTTGGCACCAAGCCTGTTTTTTGATACCCGCGTTTGACACTTAACAGGCTAAAAGCACAAAATATTGGCACCGCCCACCCGTCTACTTGCCTTTGCACTGCAGCACTTCCTGCACCGCCCGCACCAAATCGGTCGCGGTCAAGCCGTATTTTTCCAGCAGTTCCCGGGGTTTACCCGATTCACCGAAGGTATCCCGCACCCCCACCCGGCGCATGGGCACCGGGTAATTCTCGACCAGCACCTCGGCCACGGCACCGCCCAGGCCGCCATTGATGGTATGCTCCTCGGCGGTAACCACCGCGCCCGTGGCCCGGGCCGCTTCCACCACCGCGTCCACATCCAGGGGTTTGATGGTATGCATATCCAGCACCTGTACCGAAATCCCCCGGCCGGCCAGCACCTCCGCCGCCTCCAGGGCGGCATGCACCATAATGCCGCAGGCAATGATGGCGGCATCTTGCCCCTGGCGCATCGTTATGGCCCGCCCGGGCTCAAAGGTAAAATTATTCTCGTCATGCAGCACGGGCACCCCGGAACGGCCCAATCTCAGGTAAACCGGGCCGTCAATTTCCGCCGCCGCCAGCACCGCCGCCCTGGTTTCCACGGCATCTGCGGGCACAAAGACGGTCATATTGGGCAGGCAGCGCATCATGGCAATGTCCTCCACCGCCTGGTGGGAGGCGCCGTCCTCCCCCACGGTGATCCCGGCGTGGGTGGCCCCGATTTTTACATTCAGCCGGGGGTAGGCAATGCTGTTCCTGATCTGGTCGTACACCCGCCCGGTGGCAAACACGGCAAAGGTACTGGCAAAGGCAATCTTACCCGCCGCGGCAAGCCCGGCGGCAGTACCCATCATGTTTTGCTCGGCAATGCCCACGTTAAAAAACCGCTCCGGAAAATTTTTATTGAAATCATGGGTTTTGGTGGACTTGGATAAGTCCGCGTCCAGCACCACCACACCGGGATTTTTTCGGCCCAGTTCCACCAACGCCGCACCGTATGCCTCCCGGGTGGCTATTTTTTTAGTCATGGCAAAAACCTCCTATCAGATCTCTATTCACCCAGTTCAGCCAGCGCTTGTTCCACCTGTTCGGGCTTGGGCGCAGCACCATGCCAGCCCACCTCGTTTTCCATAAAGGACACACCCTTGCCCTTCACCGTCCGGGCGATAATCAAGCTGGGTTTACCCCTGGTTTCCCGGGCTTGGGCAACCGCGGCCAGTATTTGTTCCATATCATGCCCGTCTATTTCCTGCACCGCCCAGCCAAAGGCACGCCACTTATCAGCCACGGGCTCGGCGGACATAACCTCCTCGACGGGGCCGTCAATTTGCAGCCCGTTGTAATCCAAAAAGGCAATCACGTTGTCCAGTTTAAAATGGGCGGCCGCCATGGCGGCTTCCCAGATTTGACCTTCCTCAATTTCACCGTCCCCCAGCAGCACATACACCCGGTAATCCAGGCCATCCAGCTTGCCGGCCAGGGCCATGCCGTTGGCGGCGGACAGTCCCTGCCCCAGCGAACCGGTGGACATCTCCACCCCGGGTGTTTTACGCATATCCGGGTGCCCCTGGAGCGGGCTGCCCAGCTTACGCAGCGTTTTTAAATCCTCCACCGGGAAATAACCCCGCTCGGCCAGGGCGGCATACAGCACCGGCGCGGCGTGTCCCTTGGACAGCACAAAACGGTCCCGCTCCGGCCACTGCGGCTTTTGGGGATCTACGCGCATAACATCAAAATACAGGGCCGTCACTATATCAGCCGCCGATAATGACCCGCCCGGGTGGCCGGAGCCGGCCTCCCCCACCATGGAAATAATGTGGCGCCTGATTTGCCGGGCCCGCCCCCGCAGTTGCGCCAGTTTTTCCGCTTGTCCACTCATATTTACAAAACCTCCCACACCCATTAATGCGAAGAATAATAGTCTACATACCCTTTCCTCTGCCGTATTCCTTAAAACCTTCCCCGAGCACCTCCCGGACGTCGGCCACCATAATGAAGGCCCGGGGATCGATTTCGTAAACCATTTCTTTGAGCCGGGTAACCTCGGAGCGGCCCACCACGGTCAATATCACCTCCCGGTGGTTACCGGTGAACAGTCCCCGCCCGGTAAAGGCGGTGGCACCCCGGCCCAAATCATGCAAAATCCTGTCGGCAATAATTCCGGTATGATCGGAAATGATGAAGAAGGCCTTGGCGTAACTGATACCCTCCTGCACTATATCGATCACCCGGGTGGTAACAAATATGGTAATTAAAGCATATAAGGCCAGTTCCCAGGATTGGAACACAATACCCGCCGCCACCACCACCATGCCGTCTATGACAAATAACAGCATCCCTATATTCATGCCCGTGTAGGTGCGCAGGATGGCCGCGGCCAAATCGGTACCCCCGGTGGTACCCCGAAAGCGAAAGACCAAGCCCAGCCCCAGTCCCACCAGCACGCCCCCGAAAAGGCCGGCTAAAAGCGGGTCCCTGGTGGGTACCGGCACATACAAACTGAACAGGTCCACCAGTAGCGCCAGGCTCACCGAGCCATACAGCGACCGCAGGCCGAAACCCAGTCCCAGCCTGTATATGCCCAGGGCGTAAAGGGGTACGTCCAGTGCCAGCATGGTCAGGCCCACCGGGACGCCGGTCATATGATGCAATATGGTGGCGATACCACTGGTGCCGCCGGCGGCAATCTTGTTGGGCACCAAAAACAAATCCAGCCCCAGGGCGGTAATGGCCACCCCCACCGTTACCCAAAAAAACTTCGTGAATATCTTCCAGGACATTGATAATCTCCCCGCAGTCGGCCACAACATTAATGTTAGCTTTTCCCGGCTTTTTTATCATATTCCGCCTTACCCGGTAATGCCCCGGCTCGCCCCGGCAGTTTAACCGGATACAATAATTGGCACATATGGTCTTGCTTGCCGCCCAGCCGACAATCCATAGATATTCTTGTTTTTTTAACAGAAATCCTTCCTTGTTGTCGAAAAAAGGAACAATAATTGCATACCCGGGCCATTTAGGGCAATAATAGCCTTAAGGTGATGGAAAATGATTAAAAAATCATCATTTGCCAGGCATGAAACCTCCCAATCCCCTCCTCGTCAAGTAAAACTCCCGGTGCCCCATGAAGGCACCGGGAGTTTTACGATTACATTAAGGCCGCCCCGCTTTCTTCCCATAACATTTCCATGATCTCTTTCTTAATCCCGGTAAAACCGTGGGACACCGTTACCCGGTGGTCCCGGGGGCGGGGTATGTCCACCTTGATCCGCGAATTAAAACAATACCGGGCACCGCTTGAATTCACGATGCCCGGCTACATACAACCGTAAGCCTTTGTTCTTCAACTCTACCCGCTGCGGGCCTGCTCCCGCAGGTAAGCATTGATAAACTCATCAATATCGCCGTCCATGACGGCTTCCACGTTGCCCACCTCCACCCCGGTGCGGTGATCCTTGACCAGCGAATAGGGATGGAACACATAGGAACGAATCTGGCTGCCCCAGGCGATTTCCTTGTTCTCACCGCGCATTTGGGCCAGTTCAGCCTCCTTTTTCTGCATTTCCAAATCCAACAACCTGGCTTTGAGTAGCTTCATGGCCGTGTTGCGGTTGGATATCTGGGACCGTTCATTTTGACACTGCACCACAATACCGGTGGGCAGGTGAGTAATACGCACCGCCGAATCCGTCTTGTTTACATGCTGCCCGCCGGCTCCCCCGGAGCGGTAGGTGTCAATTTTGATATCTTCGGGGTCAATCTGCACGTCAATATCGTCCTGTACCTCGGGCAGCACATCCACCGAGGCAAAGGAGGTGTGCCGCCTGCCCGCCGCGTCAAAGGGAGAAATACGCACCAGCCGGTGCACCCCCTTTTCGGAGCGCAGGTAGCCAAAGGCATTTTTACCGGCCACCGAAAAGGTAACACTTTTTATGCCCGCTTCGTCGCCGGGCAGCATATCGATAATGTTAACTTTAAAACGGCGGTTTTCCGCCCAGCGGGTGAACATGCGCAGCAGCATGGACACCCAATCCTGGGCTTCGGTGCCCCCGGCCCCGGCGTGCATGGAGACGATGGCGTTGGAAGCATCATAAGGCCCGCTGAGCAGCACCTGCAGTTCCATATCGGCCACTTGCCGGCGCAAATTGGCCAGGGCTTCCGTAGCTTCCTGTACCAAATCGCCGTCGTCCTCCTCTTCACCCAGGTCGATGAGCACCTCTAGATCTTCCAGGGCTCCGTACAGCTCGCCAAAGGCGCTGATACGTTCCTTTAAATTGGTGACGGCCTGGGTTACTTCCTGGGCCCGGGATTGATCATCCCAGAACCCCTCCCGGGTCATTTCCTTTTCCAGCTCGGCTATTTTTTGTTCCTTATCGGCAATGTCAAAGGGAAACCCTCAAATCTTCCACGCGTTTTTTTAAGGGATCCAGTTCCCGGCGCAATTCACTGAACAAAAACATCTCAACTCCTTTGGACTTGATAAAATTATATGATGATTATCGTTTATAAGTTATTTGCCGCAGCATTTTTTGTATTTTTTACCGCTGCCGCAGGGACAGGGCTCATTGCGGCCGATTTTGGCTTCCCGGCGCACGGGCTGCGGTGTGGTTTCGTTTTGGTATTTGTTTTCCACGGTCCGGCGCTGTTGCTGGGGAGCCTGCACCACGTTCACCCGGAATACATAGCGCACCACGTCGTCCTGGATGCTTTCCACCATATTCTGGAACATTTGATAACTCTCAAATTTGTATTCCACCAGGGGATTCTTTTGACCGTAAGCCCGGAGGTTGATACCTTCCCGCAACTGGTCCATGGCGTCCAGGTGATCCATCCACTTTTCGTCCACCATGCGCAGCATGACCATCCGTTCCAGCTCCCGCATCACCTCGGCGCCCAGCTCTGCTTCCCGGGCTTCGTAAGCGGCCAGTGATTTCTCCAGCAAGATTTCCTTCAGGGCATCCCGGCCCATGTCCTCCAGATCATCCACCTGCAATTGATGACCGGGCAAGAAAAGCTGCTCGGCATGGGTTAACAAGCCCTCCAAATCCCACTCCTCGGGAATAACACCATCCGGGGCGTACACATCCACACTGCGCCCCACCGATTCGGTAATCATCTGGATCACCGCGTCCTTGAGGCTCTCCTCCAGCAGCACCTGCATGCGCTGCCGGTAAATTACCTCCCGTTGCTGGTTCATTACATCGTCGTACTCCAGCACATGCTTGCGGATGCTGAAGTTGCGGTTTTCCACCCTTTTCTGGGCGCTTTCAATGGAACGGGTGACCAGGCCGTGCTCGATGGGCACATCCTCCTCTAAACCCAGTTTATCCATTATGCCGGCAATATTATCAGACCCGAACAGCCGCATCAGATCGTCCTCCAGGGAACTGAAAAACTGGCTGGAACCCGGGTCGCCCTGGCGCCCCGAACGGCCCCGCAGCTGGTTGTCAATGCGGCGGCTTTCATGCCTTTCCGTGCCGATAATGTGCAGGCCGCCCGCTTCCACCACCCGGCGGCGCTCGTCGTCACACTGTCGCTTATATTTCTCCAGTAGCTGCTGGTATATCTTCCCGGCGGCAACGGGATCACCGGGATCATAATCCTTATGGCTGCGCAATTCGGCCTGGGCCAAAAATTCGGGGTTGCCCCCCAGCACAATGTCAGTACCCCGCCCGGCCATATTGGTGGCAATGGTTACAGCCCCATACCGGCCGGCTTGGGACACTATTTCGGCCTCTTTATCGTGGTACTTGGCATTGAGCACCTGGTGCGGTATACCCCGCTTGCGCAGCATACTGCTTAACAGCTCTGACTTTTCGATGGAAATGGTACCCACCAGCACGGGCTGCCCGGTGGCATGCCTTTGGGCAATTTCCTCCACCACGGCCTTGAACTTGGCCTGCTCGGTTTTATACACCACGTCGGGCAAATCCCGGCGGATCATGGGTTTGTTGGTGGGTATCACCACCACATCCAGGTTATAAATTTTACGAAACTCTTCCTGCTCGGTTTCGGCGGTACCTGTCATACCGGCCAGCTTTTCATACATCCGAAAATAATTCTGGAAGGTGATGGTGGCCAGGGTTTGGGACTCCCGCTCGATGCGCACACCCTCCTTGGCCTCGATGGCCTGGTGCAGCCCGTCGCTGTAACGGCGCCCGAACATCATCCGACCGGTGAACTCATCCACGATGATCACTTCACCGTCTTTAACCACATAGTCCCGGTCCCGCTTCATCAAGGCATGGGCCTTCAGCGCCTGGTTCAGGTGGTGGTTAAGCTCCATATTGGCGTCATCGTAGAGATTCTCTATCCCCAACATCTGCTCCACCCTGCTCACACCCTCTTCGGTGAGCACCACGGTATGCGCCTTTTCATCCACGGTGTAATCGGTATCCCTGTGCAGGCGCGGCACCAGCCGGGCAAAGGTATAATAATGATCTGTGGCCTTATCGGCCTGTCCCGATATAATCAGAGGGGTACGGGCCTCGTCAATGAGGATACTGTCCACCTCGTCCACAATGGCATAGTACAGCTGCCGCTGTACCAGCTGCTCGGCCCGCAGTGCCATATTGTCCCGCAGGTAGTCAAAGCCGAACTCATTGTTGGTGCCGTAAACAACGTCGCAATTGTAGGAGTGCTTGCGCTCATCCCAGCTCAGCCCGTGGACAATCAGCCCCACCGTAAGGCCCAGGAACTTGTAGACGCGCCCCATCCACTCGCTGTCCCGGCGGGCCAGGTAATCGTTCACCGTCACCACATGCACCCCTTTGCCCGTCAGGGCATTGAGGTACACCGGCAGTGTGGCCACCAGGGTTTTACCTTCACCGGTGCGCATCTCGGCAATTTTACCGCTGTGCAGCACCATGCCACCCAGCAGCTGCACGTCAAAATGGCGCATGCCCAGCACCCGCCGGGAAGCCTCCCGCACCACCGCAAAGGCTTCGGGCAATAAATTGTCCAGCGAATCACCCTGCTCCAGCCGCGCCCTGAACTGCGGTGTTTTGGCCTGCAGTTGCTCGTCGGTTAAAGCGCTGGTCTCCTTTTCCAGTTCATTTATCCTCTGTACCGTCTTTTGCAGTCGTTTGATTTCCCTTGAGTTATCATCTAACCAATTGCGTAGAAATTTTAACATGGTTATCAACCTTTCTAAAATAAAAGCAAGGGAACCTTACGGTTCCCGTGAAAACACGCCATAACATTATTATTTTAGCAAATTGGCACCACCCCTGCAACCGGGGAGATCAAAACGTCCACCTTACATATAAGCTGGCTTAAGCTTTAAACGCCAATCCGCTTTTGTAGCCCCTTTGGATTCCAGGCTTTCAGTTAAGGCAAATCTACCTTAAAACTCGGGCTCGATGAGACCATACTTGCCGTCTTTGCGCTTGTAGACTACGTTAACCTGCTCGGTTTCGGCGTTGGAGAAAACAAAAAAGCTGTGGCCCAGCAGATTCATCTGCATCACCGCTTCATCCACGGGCATGGGCTTGATGGCAAAACGCTTGGTTTTTACCACCTGCAACTCTTCATCATCATCGCTGACCGGCCGGGGTTGGTCCGCATACATTTTGGCATCACCGGCACCCCGGCGGCGGCTCAGTTTCCCCTTGTATTTTTCGATTTGTTTTTCCAGTTTGTCCACAATCAAATCAATGGAAGAATACATATCACCGGTAGCTTCCTCGCCGCGCAGTATCATACCGTTGAAGGGCACCGTAACCTCGACCTTGTGCGAATCGCCTTCCACCATCAAAATCACTGTGGCCTCGTAAGCACCGTCCAAAAACTTATCCAGTTTACCCACCCGTTTTTCAACGTAATCCTTTAAGGCGTCTGTTACATCTACATTTCTTCCTCTTACCAAAACTTTCATGCTCCCAACTCCTTTCGAGCGAGTAATGTTATTATTATTCCCGAAAACCATGATAAATCCTGCCAAAATTCCTAGCATGACGAAAAAAAGATTTATCTATGTATTGCCGCATAAAATATAAAAACCCCGGCAGTAGCCGGGGCCTTGTTTTTATAATTTAACAACGTTGGCAGCTTGCGGACCACGGGCACCCTCAACTATATCGAATTCCACATCCTGCCCTTCCAACAGGGTTTTGAAACCTTCTTCTTGAATGGCAGAGAAGTGTACGAAAACGTCGCCGCCGTCTTCCCTTTCAATAAAGCCATAACCCTTGTCCTTGTTAAACCACTTGACCTTACCTAACACTAAAACATTCCTCCTAAAAAATAATCCCGTGGTCGTTAAAACTCACGTAGGGTAATGTTATCACATAGACCTGCCCCTGTCAAGACTTGCCACGCCTGGCCTCCCGGCGCCGCCGGGCTTTTGGCGGGCACCTATCACCACACCCCGCACCGGCACCTTCGGTCGCAGCAAAGCTTCGGGCGGGTAATAGTATGCCGGTCTAAAACCGCCTTTGGCCTACCGTCCCGCGCTTCGAATACCGCACCTGCCCGTGTCGAATTATCGCTTTGTTGAAACCTGTTTTTATCCCCAAACCTGTGGATAATGTGAATAAGTCTGTTAATAACCCGTGTTTCAAGGGGTGGAAGCTGTGGGTAGTTTAAAATAAAAGTGGATGCGTGTCGTATTTACCAGTAATAGGTTGCCCTTCCATGTCATTTTTTGCCGGTTTGCCGCGTTCCAGCCAGAGTAAGCACCAGCACCCCGGCAGCCCCGGATTGTCGCAATAGATGGGATAATATGGAAACAGTGCTGCCCGTGGTAAAAACATCGTCAATAACCGTAACTATTTTACCTTTTACAGGACCGGAATCTGCGACGGCAAAGGCATCCTGCAAATTTAGCCGTCTTTGGGGGCCGGTCAGGGAAGTTTGGGAAGGTGTTTCCTTTGTTTTCACCAGCACCTGCTCCGACACAGGCACCTGCAGCAAGTCCCCCACGGCCCGGGCCAGGAGCGCGGATTGGTTATAACCCCGCTGGCGCCGGCGGTGCTGGTGCAGCGGCACAGGCAATATCACACCGGTCCGGGCAAAGGCCTCCTCCCGCAGGGCCACGGAGGCCATCAGCTCGCCCAAAGGCCGGGCCAGCTGCTGCATACCCCGGTATTTCAACCGGTGCACCGCTTCCCGTACCGGTCCCTCGTAAGGCGCCACCGCCCGGGCCAAGTCAAAGGGGCGGGGCTCAGCCCGGCAGGCGGGGCAAATCAGGTTCCCTTCGCCAGCCGGCAACCCCGGTGACAGCGCATCCTCCTCCATCCACCCCCGCCGGTCCGGGCCCCGGGCTGTTATTTCCGGGTCACCCCGCACCCCCGTGAAACAACCGCAGCAGCCACAAATAGCCTCAACGGCGTAGCCCGCCAGCAGCTGCCGGCAGTTATGGCACAGCGCCTCCTCCGGGCTGTGGGCGCCGCACAGGGGACATTGCAGGCGCGAGGGGTAAATCAACTCTATTACGGCTTGCAGCAAATCCCTCCACACCAGGTATCACCTTCCCCGGGAGATTGCATTGTAAACCACCACCGTTGACCATCGCCCGTGGCTCCGGGTGTTGAAGGTTGAAGGTCTTTTGACTTTCAACTTTTCAACACCCGGCACCAAAGCCTGTTTTGCAAGCAAACCCTATAAAGACGGGCAGCCCGGCCGGTAACACATCACTGTTGCTCCAACCCCTTGAGGGCAACCTTGAACAGCTCATCAAGGCCGGCTGCATCGCCGGGGAAAGTGGCCGTGGCTGTGGTAACGTACACCAGAATGCGCCGCTCGCCCGCTTCAAAGACATACTCCCGCACAGCCAGTCGCAGCCTGTCCGCCACGTGCTTGGCCTCGGCGGGGCCTGTCCGGGGCAGCAGCACGGCAAATTCATCACCCCCAAAGCGGGCCGCCAGGTCGCCGTCGCGCAATTGATCCCGAATCACCCCGGCCACCGCGGCCAGCACCGCATCCCCGGCCGAGTGGCCATAGTGGTCGTTCACCTGCTTGAAATTATTAATATCCACCATCACCAGCGCAACGTTTTCGTCATAGCGGCGGGCCCGTTCCAACTCACCCAGGCAGCGGTGATAAAAATACCGGTAATTATACAGCCCCGTCAGGCCGTCGGTTATGGCCGCCCGGTCCAGTAGAGACTTCAAATGCACATTGGCAATGGCCACCGCGGCCTGCCCGCCGAGAATGGTCAGTATCTGCACATGTTTATCATCAAAAAAGCCGGCCCGCTTATCCCCCAGCACCAAAAGGCCCAGCACCCCGGTCTCGGCCACCAGGGGCACCACCACCAGGGAACGGTGCAATTGGGTGAATCCTATATCCCCCAGGGTACGTTCATCCTCCCGGGCATCGTCCACCAGGTGGCACTCCCCGCTTAAGGCCGCCCGGCCCAAAAAACCCTCGCCCCGCTGTACCACCGAGCCCCGGAACAACCCGGCATGGGTACCCGTGGCAGCCTCCACCACATAACACTGCTTTTCCTCCGACCACAGGTATATAATCCCGTTATGGAAGCCGGTTACTCGCCTGGACTCCCGCAGCAGTAAATCAAAAATCTCCTTTAAATTTAAATTGCCCCCCAGTTTACCGGCCACCTCGTACAGCACCCGCAATTCCCGGTTGGCCAGTACCAGGTGTACGTAGAATCTCAGCACAAACTGTACCGCCAGCATGGGTATAAACAGCAGCAGCGTACCATAAATACCGATATGGTTGTACAATAACACCATTAATAAGCCCACGGGCACAGCCAGCAAATAGGTAATACCATCCCAGCGCAATGCGTCGGGCCACTGCAGCAAGGGATAACCGCCGCGCACCGGCAGGGTGTATATGTAGACAAAAAGCTGGTTAAACAAATAGTACGCCAGTATAAACAAAGTTAATGGCCAGCCGTTTGCCCAGTGCAATCCCCGGGCCACCTCGCCGCCCGCCAGCACGTAGACAAAATTAGCCCCCAGCACCACGGGTACATACTGGGCTGCATTAAATAGCGTGGTGCGCAGTGGATTGCCGCGGTTGGCCACACCCTGCCCCAGCACCGTGGCCAGGGCGTTGACCCAGGCCGCGGGCACAGGCCCGTAAATCAGGTAAGTGGACAGGATGACGGCAAACCCTCCGGTCAACTGCCCCTGGGGAAACGACACGGCCAACCACTCGGCCAGCACCCCAAAGCCCACCATGATCAAGAGCTCCCGCCCCAAATCCAGGTTTAGCTGGGGAAAGGTATAATAAAGCAGCCATATGCCCAACACGATAACCAGCCAGGTATATATGATAAAGGGTAACCTTCTGACTTTACGCAAACCCTTTTCACCCGTTTCCTTCGTTATTCCCGGTAAACCACCTGTCCCCCAACCGCACCGCGGCTGCCGAAACCCGGCCCACCGGGCGGGAATCAACAACATCGCCACTTTATAAAGTTAATTCGACAAAGGAAACACTTTACCTTTACTTCAGCAAGTAAATCATTGCCCGGCAAACAAATTAATGAAGAAGACCCGGTTCACTGCATGCCGGCCGCACGGTGTAAATCAAGCAGCAGCAATTCACCCCGGGACAGGCCGCGCAAATCCAGACAGCGAACCCGTTCCCGGCCCCGGCCCGGGACAGTTGTTCCGTCACAGCAGCACTTTTCCCCTGCCAGCCGGTGGAACTCCATATTATAGCGCCGGGCCAGGCGTTCCAAAATAAATCCCGTCTCGTCGGTGGAACCTCCATCCACCAGCGCCACCCGCAACTCCGGGTTGCCATGCAAAAACGCCGCCAGCCGGTGCACAAATCCCTCCACGCCACCGGCTTGATCCTGCACCAACACCGCCAGTCGCCGGGGCACAGTCCCACCGCTGCCGCCATCCCGGTTACCACCGGTGACATTAAAACCGGCGTTATCCATTATCCCGGCCTCAACCGTTCCAACGGCAACCTCCCCGGTTGAACCCCCCGGGGCTTTTGCACCGGTTTCCCCGTCGGCAAGGACCATGCGCCACACCCGGTAAAGCATCACCGCCAGCCAGAGCGCAAACAGCGCCGCTGTTACATATACCGCCACCATACACCACACCCCCCACAAGCTCTTACACCACCATATGCAACTTGCCCAGCAGCGGTTAATTAAAGCAGCGCGGGGGAATAAACTTTGGTGCCGGAGAGATACCACCGGAGAAACGGCACCATCGAAAAGGCAGCATAAATCCCAGGAGCAACTCCAATCGGAGACAACACTAATAAGCAAAGCAGCGCCAGCCGGCGGAACAGCACCAACGGCGGGGTGGCACACCCTTGCTTGCGCAAAAAAAATCCCCCCTGCGGGGGACTTTTGGCTCCTCTCCTTATATTAGTTTCTACATATTAAAGGCGCTGCGCAGTACATCCACTTTGTCGGTGCTCTCCCAGGGAAGCACGATATCCCGGCGGCCAAAATGGCCGTAGGCCGCAGTGTTTTTGTAAATAGGCCGGCGCAGATCCAGGTTCTTGATAATGGCGGCGGGACGCAGGTCAAACACTTCCTGAATCACCCGCACCAGTTTCTCCTCGTCAACTTTGCCGGTACCGAAGGTTTCCACCGCCACCGACACGGGACGGGCCACCCCGATGGCGTAAGCCACCTGTAGCTCGCACTTGTCCGCCAAACCCGCAGCCACAATGTTTTTAGCTACATAACGCAAGGCATAGCTGGCCGAGCGGTCCACCTTGGTGGGATCCTTACCCGAAAGGGCGCCGCCCCCGTTCCGGGCCATGCCACCGTAAGTATCCACGATGAGCTTGCGCCCGGTCAGCCCGGTATCCCCCTGGGGACCGCCCACCACAAACCGCCCGGTGGGGTTGATCAGATACCGGGTGTTTTCATCAATCATATCCTTGGGCACCGTGGGTTTGATCACCTTTTCAATAACATCCTCGCGGATCATATCCAAACTGGCCCGGGGAGCATGCTGGGTGGAAATAATAATGGTATCCAACCGCACAGGCCGGCCATCCTCATACTCCACCGTCACCTGCGACTTGCCGTCGGGGCGCAGGTAAGGCAGTTCCATGGTCTTGCGGGCCACAGCCAGGCGGCGGGCCAAACGGTGGGCCAGGGAAATGGGCATGGGCATCAATTCCGGCGTTTCATTGCTGGCGTACCCAAACATCATACCCTGGTCCCCGGCGCCGGTGGACTCCAGCTTTTCGTCCACAATTTCACCGGAGCGGACCTCCAGGGCCTTGTCCACACCCATGGCAATATCAGGGGACTGCTCATCAATGGAAGTAAGCACCGCACAAGTATCGCAGTCAAACCCGTACTTGGCCCGGGTATAACCGACTTCCCGTACCGTTTCCCGGACTACCCGGGGGATGTCCACGTAACACTTGGTGGTTATCTCCCCGCTCACCAGCACCAGACCGGTGGTGACAAGGGTTTCACAGGCCACCCGGGCGTAAGGGTCCTGGCCGATAATTTCGTCCAAAATAGCATCGGATATCTGGTCGGCTATTTTATCCGGGTGACCCTCGGTAACCGACTCGGAAGTAAACAAACGTCTCGCCAACAAATAAACCTCCTTTGTAACTGCAACGGTAATACGCAGCCCGGCAATATATATTATCGCCATTAACACAAAAATGCGTTTGACCGGCATAATTAATTTCCATTGCGACAAAAAACCAAGTTTATTCTAGCAAGGGCTGAAATTACTGTCAATAAAACAGCTGACATTGTTATTAAAAGCATATACTAGATTTTATCCTTTATCCGCTAGAAAAAATTTGCAAACCCCTTCCCCCCAAGGTTTGATTTTGTGTTACAATAAGTATAGGTAATTGTAAGAAAAATAAAAAGGTGATTTAATGCCGACCATTAGCATGTTTTATGGAATAATAATTAGAATGTATTGCGCTCCTGATGAGCATAATCCACCACACTTTCATGCGTATTATGGTAAATATAAAGCTATAATTGATATAAACACTTGTGAATTAATTAAAGGGAATCTGCCTGGAAAACAGCTTAAATTAGTTCTAGCTTGGGCAGAATTAAGGCAGGAGGAATTATTAGCAAACTGGGTACTGGGTACTGGCAATGAATGGAGAATTGCCGTTTAAAATTGAGCCTTTAAGATAGAGGGGGGATTTATCATGTATTTATCGGTAGTGGATGTTAAATCCCTGGAGAATTATAAACTTCTGTTAACTTTTGAAAACGGAGAGAAAAAACTATTCGATGTGAAGCCCTACCTGGACAAAGGAATTTTTAAAGAACTGAAAGATGAAAAATTATTCAGGTCGGTACGAGTAAGTTTTGATAGCATCGAATGGTGCAATCAAGCAGATATCGATCCAGAAGTTCTTTATGAAAAAAGTGTAGCTTACCAATAACCATAAGAAAACCTTTATGAATAATAAGCTAATATTTCCTACCCCTGTGGACAATGCTACCAACCATATTTTCCAGAACTGTAATGCGAAGTTAAAAAGCCCCCAGGCCCTTGTTTTATACGGGTTTGCGGGGTTTTTAATGTATAGCAAACTAGGGATTTTAATGCCAGGGCAACATACAACTACTTGAGAACGGTAAACTCGCCATTTACAAAAAATGCGTTTGACCGGCATAGTTAATTTCAATATATGCCCCCGTACCCGGCACCATCAATCCACCTGCACCAGTACCGCGTCCACACCGATGACCTTAATCTTTTCCCAGGGCACCACAATATCCCCACCGGCGCTTAAAAGCCCGAAAAATTTACGCGGACCCTCCAAAACCAGCGCCCGTATTTTCCCCTCGGCCATATCAACCTGCACATCCTTCACCGCACCCAGCTTGGCACCAGTTTTTATATTTATAATATCCTTGCGGTTAAGCTCGGTAATTTTGAACACCACGGGCCACCTCCCTGATTATACTATGCTCCGGGTCACCCTTTGGTGACTGCCCCCGAAGGGACAAAATTACCGCCAAATCAAATCCAAATTCAAATTCAAGCCAAATGGAAGCCCGCCCCGGTGACGGCCACCATACTCCCGGCATATATCTGTAATACAAACTGCAAATTTACGGAGTTGAATAATATCATGCCTGAACAGTTGGCCATAAAGGGTGGGCGCCCGGTTCGCACCGCCCCCTTCGCCCCCTGGCCTTATTTTTCAGCGGATGAAACAGCGGCGGCAACCGCCGTGTTAAAATCGGGTCAAGTCAACTACTGGAAAGGCTCCGAGGGACGGCTTTTCGAAAAGGAATTTGCCTCCTTTGCCGGGTGTCGGTACGCCATCGCCCTGGCCAACGGCACCGTAGCCCTGGAGTTGGCCCTGCACGCCCTGGGCATAGGACCGGGGGATGAAGTGATTGTCGCCAGCCGCACCTTCATCGCCTCGGCCAGCTGCGCGGTAATGCGCGGCGCGGTACCCGTAATGGCCGACGTGGACCCGGTAAGCCAGAATATCACCGCCCAAACCATTGCCGCAGCCCTGACCCCCAAAACCAGGGCGATCATTGCCGTGCACCTGGCCGGGTGGCCCTGTGACATGGACCCCATCCTGGCCCTGGCCAAAGAAAAGGGGCTGTTTGTTATTGAAGACTGCGCCCAGGCCCACGGGGCCACCTACAAAGGGCGCCCGGTGGGCTCCCTGGGTGATGTGGCCGCATTTTCCTTCTGCCAGGACAAAATTATGACCACCGGCGGCGAAGGCGGTATGCTGACCACCAACAACAGGGACATCTGGGAAAAAGCATGGAGTTACAAAGACCACGGCAAAAGCTACCATGCAGTGTACCACCGCCGGCACCCTCCCGGTTTTCGCTGGCTGCATGAATCCTTCGGCACCAACTGGCGGCTGACGGAAATGCAGGCCGCCATCGGCCGCGTTATGCTGGGCAAATTACCCGGCTGGCTGGAAAAGCGCCGCCGCAACGCCCGTCTCCTGGACCGGGGCTTGTCGGCAATTCCCGCGCTGCGGGTGACCATCCCGCCCGCGGGTATCCAGCATGCTTACTATAAGTATTATACTTTTGTCAAGCCGGAAAAATTAAAGCCCGGGTGGGACCGGGACCGCATCATGGTGGCCCTGTGCGCCGAGGGGATTCCCTGTTTCAGCGGCAGCTGCAGTGAAATATACCTGGAAAAGGCCTTTACCGGTGCCGGGCTTGGCCCGCCCGGGCGGTTAAAGACAGCCAAAGAACTGGGGGAAACATCGCTGATGTTTCTGGTGCACCCCACCCTGGGCGCGGAAGATATGCGGGATATTTGCCTGGCCGCGGAAAAGGTATTCTCGGTCGCAACGCTGGCATAAAAATACCAGATTAGTTTGTTCGAATAGCATTCAACAGCACAAACAAGAGCACCACAAAAGCCGGCTCTCGTAGAAATTACAAGCAAATACCGCACGGTTTTTTTGGAACAGCTTTTTATAGCAACTTAAGTATTGATGGTGCCGGCGCCAGTATTCAAAATAGAACGATATTGACAAATTTTAAATATATATGTAAAATGTCAGGTATATATCAACCGATGAACCAGAGAAGTAAACTTGAAACTGGACTCCCAGAGAGCCGCAGGGGCTGGGATTGCGGCAGTTGCAGTCAAGTTGAATGGACTGGTGAGGGCGATCGCCAAATGCCGCGGGGCAAAGTAGTGATCGACGAGAACTCCACTCGTTACCAAGGGAGCGCACATGACGGTGTGCGGAACAAGTGGGCCTTTGGCCAATTCGGGTGGTACCGCATGAGTTTAAACTCTTGTCCCAATAGATGGACAAGAGTTTTTATTTATATTTAAGCATAATAATAACAGCCGAATGCTCACTATTTACATTGCGACCATCAATAATCCATCAAATGAAGGGGGTAAAACAATAGTGAAAATACCTTACAGAACTTACCTGACCGAAGAAGAAATTCCCAAGCAGTGGTATAACATCCGGGCGGACATGCCGGAACAACCCGCACCTTTGTTAAACCCGGGCACCCTCAAACCACTGACCGCCGAAGATCTATACCCGGTATTCTGCGAAGAACTGGCCAACCAGGAAATGGACGCCACCACCCGGTATATCGATATACCCGAGGAGGTGCTGGAATATTATAAAACATTCAGGCCATCGCCGTTAATCAGGGCCTACAATCTTGAAAAGGCGCTGGACACGCCCGCCAGGATTTACTTTAAATTCGAAGGCAACAACACATCCGGCAGCCACAAACTGAATGCCGCGGCGGCCATGGCGTACTACGCCAAAGCCCAGGGCCTCACCTCCCTGACCACGGAAACCGGGGCCGGGCAATGGGGTACCGCCCTGGCCATGGCCTGCGCTTACTTCGGCCTGGACCTTACGGTATATATGGTTAAGGTATCCTACGAGCAAAAGCCCTTCCGGAAAGCCGTCATTGAGACCTACGGCGGGAAAATTATCCCCAGCCCTTCGGATACCACCGAAGTGGGACGTGCCATCCTGAAAGAGGACCCCAATACCGGGGGCAGCCTGGGCTGCGCCATTTCAGAGGCCATTGAGCTTTCCCTGAAAGATGACAAGTGCCGTTACGCCCTTGGCTCGGTGATGAACCAGGTGCTGCTGCACCAGTCGGTAATCGGCCTGGAAAGCAAAGCCGCCATGGAAAAACTGGGCGAGTACCCGGACATCGTTATCGGCTGTGCCGGCGGCGGCTCCAACCTGGGCGGTCTCATGGCACCCTTCATGCAAGATAAACTGACCGGCAAGGCCAACCCCCGCATTATCGCGGTGGAACCGGCTTCGTGCCCCTCACTGACCCGCGGCAAATACGCCTATGACTTTTGCGATACCGGGAAAGTAACCCCGCTGGCCAAAATGTACACCCTGGGGAGCGAATTTATACCTTCGGCCAACCACGCCGGGGGGCTCCGCTACCACGGCATGTCCCCCGCCCTTTCCAAGCTTTATCACGACGGGTACATGGAAGCCACCTCTGTGGAGCAAACCAAGGTGTTCGAATCGGCAGTGCTGTTCTCCAAACTGGAGCAGATCCTGCCCGCACCCGAATCCGCCCACGCCATCCACAGCGCCGTTGAAGAGGCGCTCAAGTGCAAGGAATCCGGGGAAGCCAAAACCATTTTGTTCGGCCTCACCGGGACAGGCTATTTCGATATGCACGCCTATATGCAATATAATGACGGGACCATGACGGACTATATTCCCACCGATGAAGATTTGCAAAGGGGCTTCGACAAGCTGCCCAAGGTGGAATAGGAAGATTAATAAACCCCTGCCGGTTAATCCGGCGGGGGTTTACTGTTCCGTAAATTGCCTCATTCCACCTTATAATACTCAACGTACCAGTCCGCAAACCTCTGCAGTCCTTCTTCTATGGAAGTTTCGGGTTTAAATCCCACCGCTTCCTGTAATAAACCCGTGTCGGCATAAGTGGCGGGCACATCGCCCGGCTTCAGGGGTTCAAATATTTTGTCAAATACAACCTCCCTGCCGGTGGCCCGGCTCAGGGCCTGCTCCAGTGCCGCTATAAACACCATCAGCTTTTCCGGTTTGTTGTTGCCGATATTGTAGACCGTATGGGGCACGGCACCTCCGGGGGCATGGCCCAGCAGCCTTACCATCCCCTCCACAATATCATCGATATATGTAAAGTCCCGGTACAAATCATTGACAAAGTCGCCGTTGTTGAATATCCTGATGGGCTCGCCCCTGAAATACTTGTCGGTGAATCCGAAATAAGCCATATCCGGCCTGCCCATGGGGCCGTAAACAGTGAAAAAACGCAGTCCCGTGGCCGGTATCCGGTAAAGATGACTGTAGGTGTGGGCCATTAATTCATTGGATTTTTTGGTGGCCGCATAAAGTGATACCGGGTGATCAACAAAATCGGTTTCGGCGAAGGGCACCTTTCTATTGGCCCCGTATACAGAGCTGGATGAGGCATACACTAAATGTTCAACGGGATGATACCGGCAGGCCTCAAGGATATTATAAAAACCGATGATATTGCTCTGCATATAGGCATCCGGGTTCTCCAGCGAATACCGCACCCCGGCCTGGGCGGCCAAATTCACCACCACACCGGGCTTGTACCGTTCAAAGATTTTAAAAACCGCGGGTTTATCCGATATATCATTCTTGATAAAGGTAAACCCGTCAAACTGTTTAAGCTGTTCCAGACGGGCGTACTTGAGATTTACATCATAGTAATCATTTATATTATCAATGCCGGTCACCCGGCAACCCTGCTCCAACAGGCGCCTGGCCAGAAAATAACCGATAAAACCCGCCGCTCCGGTAATAAGATAGGTTTTTGTTTGGCCCGCCTCTTGATGATTTGGATTCATGCAGTTTTCTCCTTTTATTTCACTTCTCCGTAAAGGTTATTTTATATACCATCGTCTCACAGTTCCCTGGAGTCGAGTGTAACCAATTTTCATCCAAAGCGCAACATAAATTTCTATCGCCGGCCCAATAAAAAAGCCCGGCGGTCTCCTTTGCCCGGGCTCAATTAATATACCGCTAATATACCGCTTTGGGCTAGTCGTCCAGCCCTATTTGCACCGCCACCTCCCGGCTCAACTCTTTAACCCGCTCGGGCCGGTGGGTTTCCACGTAAATTCTGAACACGGGCTCGGTGCCCGAAGCCCGCACCAGCACCCACTCACCGCTTTCTAACAACAACTTGACACCGTCCACGGTAACCCGCCCGGCTACCGGGGTACCACCCAACACGGCGGGATTGAATTCCCCCAGCTTATCGAGCACAGGCTGTTTCTTCAGGGGGGTGGTGCGCACATCAAGGCGCTCGCTGTACAACGGGCCGCCATATTCTTCGGCTACATCCCGGGCCAGCGCCAGCAGGTTTTTACGGTGCATCGCCACTATCTCCACCGCCAGCAATCCCGCCAAAATGCCGTCCTTTTCGGGAATGTGCCCTTTAATGGACAGGCCGCCGCTTTCCTCGCCGCCCAGCACACAGCCTTTTTCCAGTAAATTTTGCCCGATATATTTAAAGCCCACGGCGGTTTCGTAAACCTCCTGGCCGTGCCGGCGGGCGATACGGTCCAGCATGTGGGTGGTGGCTACGGTACGGGTGACCGGCCCCACCAGGCCTTTAACCGTGATCAGGTGGTGATAAAGCAGGGGCAGAAACTGGTTGGGGGTTACATAAACCCCGCCGTCGTCGATGATACCGAACCGGTCGGCGTCACCGTCCAGCGCCAGCCCCAGGCGGCCCTCCCTTTCCTTGATCCAGTCGCAAACCCCGGTCAGGGTTTTGCCGGTGGGCTCGGGCATACCTCCACCAAACAGCGGGTCCCGGTAACAGCGGCATTGCTTGACCATGGTGCCCGCCTTTTCCAGCAGCACATTCAAATACCCCATGCCGCTGCCGTGCATGGCATCCACCATCACCTGCAGGTTGGCCCGGCCTATGGCCTCCATGTCCACCAATTGCTCCAGGTGTTCGAAATATTCAGGGCGGGGATCAATGATAATCCGTTCAGCCACGGCGGGTTCCTTCCGGTGGGCTGCCCTGGCCGCGTCATCCCCCGGCCTTAAAACATCGGCCAGTTCCATCGCCTGCTCCTGGTCCGCCCACCGCGCCGGCAGCATCTTGTTCTGTAGACGGGTTATATTTTCTTCAATGGCCCCGGTAATATGTGGCAACGCCGGGCCGGCATAATCGGGTATAAACTTGAACCCGTTGTATTCCGGCGGATTATGACTGGCGGTGAGCATCACCGCACCCGCAGCTTCGTGCACCTTAACGGCAAAGGCAGTCACCGGGGTAGGCAGAGGACTGTCGGCCAGGTAAACTTTAATCCCGTTCTGGATCATCACGTCCGCCACTGTATCCGCAAACCGGTCCGACAAAAAGCGGTTATCGTATCCCACCACTATCCCTTTATGCCCCGCGCCCTGTCCGTTTACATAATCGGCCACCGCCTGGGAAACTATGCGCAGGTTTTCAAAGGTAAAATCGTCGGCGATAATGCCCCGCCAGCCATCTGTGCCGAATTTCAATTTTCTCAAATTAGAGCCCTCCCGTATTTATTCTTGCCACTGACGTGTCTGAAATAATTATTGCTGAAAACCGTTATTATCACTATGCACATACGCCCCGGGCTTATGCACCGGGGATTAAACGTTTAATTTTATCACTATCTATAATGAATAATTATAGCACACGCATACATATTCTGCCACTTGCAGCGTATAATGTACAAACATTATTTTTCCTGGGTTATGCCTGTTTATGCATAATTCACCAGGAATTTCACCCCAAAGGCCGGAATAAATCTCTGGTGCCGGGTATTTGAAGTCTGAAAGAAATTCTTTCATGACCCTTTGTACCCTGGAAAAGCATGGATATAAGGTTGAGAGCTATATCGACCTTTCACACCCGGCACCTGGCAAACGTGACCCGGCAAAACGCAAAAACCCGGTTTTTTTATAATATTTCCCAACAAATTTGAGAGGCGGATGATCTATTATGCGTGACAATCACTGTTTCAGATTAACCAAAGTGGAGGACACCCACCGGACCGGTATGTACCGGCAATACCTGGCCCGGATAAAAAAAGACCGGGAGCGGGCCGGTCGCTTAACCGGCTTTTCCACCCCCGGCCCACGGGATAATATGTATTACCACCTTACGCCCCACGGTAGATTAATAAAGGCCACCAGCAGTTAATGGTGGCCGGGTAACTATTTATCAGCCGTAAAATCCTACGATCTCAGTTCGGGCTTCATCTTCCTGTTTCAATCCTGCGTTTGTTTGTAATATTCCACCGTATCCCGCAGGCCGTCAACCAAAGTTCGCGTTGCCCGCCACTTAAGGCCGGTGGCCGCCGCCCTTTCGTCCAGGTAACTGTGTTCAATGTCACCGGCCCGGGGCGGGCAATATTCCGGTTCTAGCCCGCTGCCGGTGATTTCCCGCAAAATGTTGTAGAGCTCATTGACCGATGTGGGCAGGCCGGTGCTGATGTTGTAGACACCGCTGCCCGCTGCACTGTCCGCCTCCAGCGCCGCCAGGTTGGCCCGGGCCACGTCTCCCACAAAGACAAAGTCCCTGGTCTGCTTGCCGTCGCCGTATATCCGGCACCGCTGCCCGCGCAGCAAACGGTCTGTAAATATGGCCACCACGCCGCCTTCCCCGGTGGCGTCCTGCCGGGGGCCGTATACGTTGGCGTAACGCAGTGCAGTGTAATCCAGGCCGTACAAGGCCTGATACACCGCCAAATAATGTTCCACGGTATGCTTGGAAACACCGTATCCGGACAGCGGGTGTACCGGGTGCTTCTCGTCCACGGGCAGGTAGCGGGGATTGCCGTATACCGCCGCCGAGGAGGCATAGATTATTTTCCGTACAGCGCAGGCACGGCAGGCCTCCAGCAAATTTATGGTGCCCATAATGTTAATGGCGGCATCAGCGGCGGGGTTATCCACGCTGGTCTGTACATCGATCTGGGCGGCATGATGAATAACATAGTCGGGTTTTTCGGACCGCAATGTATCCCGCACAAACTTTTCGTCCCGCAGATCGCCCTTGTAAAAATTCACCCGGGGGTCAATATTTTCAAACCGCCCGGTGGACAAATTGTCCAGCACGGCGGTTTGCGCCCCCCGGGCAATCAGTGCATCCACTATATGGGAGCCGATAAAGCCGGCTCCCCCCGTAACCAAAACTCGCATAAAATCCTCCCACGGGCTTAAAAACCTACCCCGCTAATTTATCAAAGTCAACCGGCGCCGTCAAAACTGATGCCGGGTGCTCCCAAGGTTGAAAGAAATTCTTTCATGACGTTTTGTGCCCTGGAATGGGCATGCATATAAGGTTGAAAGATGGCTGTAAGTTATTTTACCCTACCCGCCACGACATCTTCCAGGTAATTGCGGAATTCCCCGGCCAGGTCCGGCCGGTTCAGGGCAAACTCCACCATCGCCTTGAGGTAGCCCAGCTTGTCACCCACATCGTAACGCTTGCCATCGAACACCAGCCCGTACATAGCCTTTTGCAGGGCCAGTTCCTTCAGGGCGTCGGTAAGCTGTATTTCTCCGCCCGCGCCGGGTTTGGTGCAGGCCAAAATATCAAATATCTCGGGCTCGATAATATATCGCCCCATAATAGCCAGCCGGGACGGCGCCTCCTCCAGAGGCGGTTTTTCCACCAGGCTGTGCACCCGGTAGATGTTCTCTTTGACCGGTTCGGCGTCCAGAACGCCGTATTTGCTGACATCCGCCGGGGGAACCTCCTTGACGCCGATAACCGAACCCTGCACCTCTTCATATAAGTCCATCAACTGCTTCAGGCAGGGCACCTCGCTGTGCACAATATCGTCCCCCAGCAGCACGGCAAAGGGCTCGTCACCCACAAATCGCCGGGCACAGTGCACGGCATGCCCCAGCCCCCGGGGCTCCTTTTGCCGCACATAATGAATTTCAGCCAGGTTGCCGGTCTCCTCCACTAT
Organism: Desulfallas thermosapovorans DSM 6562; assembly: GCF_008124625.1. NCBI lineage: Bacteria > Bacillati > Bacillota > Clostridia > Eubacteriales > Desulfallaceae > Desulfallas > Desulfallas thermosapovorans. Next base: position 21,900 of record NZ_VNHM01000011.1, on the reverse strand, counting down.
TTTAAGCAAATCCTCCTTACCTTTGCTGCGCAGGTGATTTTCCAGGCTGGTGGATTTATCAAAGTGATCCTCAATGGACTTTTTATTCCGCCCGGTAATAATCAATATGTCCTCAATGCCTGATCTTACCGCTTCCTCTATTATGTACTGAATGGTCGGCTTATCCACAATGGGAATCATTTCTTTGGGAAGCGCTTTGGTGGCCGGTAAAAAACGCACTCCCAAACCGGCTGCAGGAATAACCGCCTTTTTAATCCGCACTGGTATACCCTCCTCCGTTCCGCCACATTCACTGGCAACAGCATACGCACGCGCCCATCCCCGAACAAGAAATTGTGCGCCCGGCAGCTTTAAACTATATTTACCCTTACCAGACCGGTCGACATATTACATTTATATATATGCTGGCAGTGCTTCAAATGTTTGGCAAATGACCTTGCTTACATTAGTTTATTGGATGCTACATTCTCCGGGTGGCACCACTTCAAATATTTGGCAATGCCTCCGGCCTGTTTCGGTGTTTATAAATACTTCCATATATAACCCATAAATCCTTTTTTGTAACAGTCCTCTTAATCTTCTGTTAACAAGGCACAGGATGGTTCAAGTTAAACCCGGTTCTTGAACCCCACTTTTTTCAAACCGGTTGCGGCTCAGTGGTGAATAAACCGGTTTTCCGGATATTTTCCGGATTACCTGCGTTAAGTTTTACCTTAAACTTTTTATCGAAGCGATCAATTGGTCGAATAAAAAAGCGGTCCTACATTTTAGAGGACCGCCGCTCGTTGTATTCATCGGTCATTCTGTGCCTCATCCGGTGGGAAAAGCCCAGCACTCCCACGCGGTCGGCCAGGTAAATCAGCACCATCGCCAGTATAACCAGCATTACCAGTGCATGGTCACCGCTCACCAGGTTCAGTACCACAGCGGTTAATCCCAGGAAAGCACTGATGGCGTATATAACCAGCACCGTCTGCCGGTGGCTCAGGCCCATGGCCATGAGCTGGTGGTGCAAGTGTTCACGGTCGGGCTGAAATATAGGCTTATGCTTGTTATAACGCCTGATCACCGCAAAGAAGGTGTCCAGCAGGGGTACCCCCAGGATGACCAGGGGAATAATCACCGACACCGCCGTGGCGCTTTTGGTCAGGCTCATGATGGACATTACCGCCAGGGTAAACCCGAGAAACAGTGACCCCGAATCACCCAGGAATATGGTGGCCGGGTGAAAATTATGCTTCAGGAAACCGGTTACCGCCGCCACCAGCACCAGGGCCAGCATAATCATTTCAGGCATGCCGCCAACCCCGAATATGTGCCCCTGTGTCCAGGCCACCGCAGCCATGGTCAACGCCGCTATGCACGACACACCGCCGGCCAGGCCGTCCAGGCCGTCGATAAGGTTTACCGCGTTGGTTACGGCCACCACCCAGAACACGGTGATGGGAATACTGAGCAGCCCCAAAAACAACATCTGCCCGGTTAACGGGTTGGTTATATAATGTATCTGGATGTCAAAGGCTATAACCACCAGTGCGGCCACAACCTGCCCCAGCAGTTTAACCCGCGGGGAAATACCCCGGATGTCATCCAGCACCCCCACCAGCAGCATTACCGTGGCACCGGCAATCAATCCCCACACTGGCAGCACCGCCCCGGGAAACAAATACCGGAGCAACAGCACCCCGGGCACAAAGGCCAGGTACACAGCCAGTCCACCCATGCGGGGCATTACACCGTTATGCACCTTGCGAGGATCGGGATGATCCAGCGCCCCTGCCTTAACGGCCAGCACCCGCACGCCGGGGGTGACCAGGTAACCCAATACCAGGGCCAGCACCAGGGGCAGTATATATTTTTCCACGCAAATCCCTCCAGCCGGCTAATATTCGGCTTAAGACATGTCTCTTTATTTTATCACCGGCAGCGCGGTTTGCACAAAGCGCAGTTATCGCCAATATTCCGGCGAAATCTTCAAATAAGCCGCCAATGCGCAGGGTTTGTCCACCCGCCCCCGCAGCGCGCGGTTTTATGCGCCGGAGAGTCACTATGCGCCGGTTTATGCTGAATGAAATAAAACTTCGTTATTCTTTGTCCACCAGCGCAAAAAGCAACTCGGCCTCAGCCACCACTTCATCGCCCACCTTGGCGATACCCTTGCCCTTACCCAGGCTGCCGCGCACCCGCAGCAGTTCCACATCCAGATGCAGCACATCCCCGGGCACCACCTGCCGCCTGAAGCGCGCTTTATCGATACCCGCAAACAAAGCCAGCTTTCCGGTAAATTCAGGCGTGCTCAGCACGGCCACCGCACCCACCTGGGCCATGGCCTCGATGATCAGCACCCCGGGCATCACCGGGTGGCCCGGAAAGTGCCCCTGGAAAAACTGCTCGTTAACACTCACGTTTTTAATACCCACCGCCCGTACACCGGGCACCAGTTCTTGAATCCTGTCCACCAACAAAAACGGGTAACGGTGGGGCAGTATATTCATAATATCCTTTATATTTATGGCCCCGTTGGCCACACCAGCCATATCCAACACCCCTTTATTTATTTTTTGTGTATCTAGACGGCACCACCGGCCGAGCGGCCATCACCGGCCCAGCAGCCACTGCCAAATAGACAGCGCCAAGCGGCCACTGCCAAGCGTTAACCACCGTCCAAACAACGATAGCGGGTCAGCGGCCATGGCCGGTTATTTGCAGCGCCAAACTCGCGGTGCTGCTGGCGGCCCTTTGCAGCTCGCTCATTTTCGCGGCCATATTAGCCGCCAGCTGTTCTTTTTCCGCCAGACAGGTCTCGGCCAGGTTGGCCAGTTCCAGGTCGTTTATATCAGCGGGTTTTCCCGCGGGGGCCAGCCCGATACGGTTTAAAAACCGCTCCACCTTGGGGTCGTAGGCGATACCCACCGGGGGCACACCGCACACCGCTGCAAATATCAGGGCGTGCAGGCGCATACCCACCAGCAGGTCCAGGTTGCCCACCAGGGAAATCATTTGCGGTACGGTAAGTTTGGTGCTGATAATCTTGTGCGGTTCCAGCATCCCCGCCGCCACTTCCCGGGAGACCGCCAAATCACCCGGGCTGTGCATGGGCACAAAGACGATGGTCCGCCCCGCCCGGGCCAGCCGGTCACAGGCCCGGGCCAGTTCCAGCTCCCAGCCGGATGAACCGGGCAGCGGTCGCACCGAAACCCCCACCACGCCCGTTCCCGGCGTTATGTCGTGCTGCCGCAGTATTTCCGCCCCCGCGGACATGTCTATGTCCTCGCGGCGCAGGCCCAGCACCGGGTCGGCGGTCACCTGCACAGGCCGCTTAACTCCCATGGCCTGTAGATCGTGCAGCGACTCCTCATCCCGCACCGTCACCGCCTGCACCCGCCCGGTGGTAAAGCCCACCAGCCGCCGGCCCGCTTTGGTGGTCACCGGGCCGATGCCCTGGGCGTAGTACATCACCGGACGGCGCAGCAGCCGGGCCAGCCAGATCACCCCCAGGTAATAGAGCAGGCTTTGCAGCCCGGTAACGTCCTGCAGCAAACTCCCCCCGCCGCTGATCAGTAAATCGGCCCGCCGCAGCGCCCCGGCCACCTCCCGCATGTTCCAGCGATCCACTGCGTGTACCCCGTAGTCCCTGGCGGTGGCAGGCGGGTCGTTGGACAGCACGGTAATGGCCATCTCCGGGTTGTTTTGCCGCAGCGCCCCTATTATGCTGTACAGTACCGCCTCGTCACCCAGGTTGCCAAAACCGTAGTAGCCGGATATTACCACTTTATCGCCCATAATAGTCCCTTCTTTGCTAACATTGTCCATATTTTAACATACATTTATACAAACTGAAAGGGCTCCCGAACCCGTCGCACGCGCCCCGGCCTGGCTCCCGGCACGATAAAGGGGTTCATAACCCGGTAACGCCACCAGCCCCTGCCAAAAGGCGAGTACCGGAGTATTACAATTGACATCAACAGTCATGACAGTCTCTTCCCAATGTTGATATAAAATTTGGTGGCACCACATTTTTTATTTCAATGTCAAACTCAAGTTAAAGGCACAAGTTAAGGCCTGGCGCGCGCCAGGCCCGAGTTGGATTACCAATCCATATCATCGTCAACTATATCCAGTTATTCAAATAATACAGTTACTTTAAACAACTTTAAGCCTGACCCCTAATTGTTGATGATGATCTCAACGTGGCTTGTGCCGGGTTCTTCCCGGTTACTTTCACCCGGGGCTTCGTACCAGGTTTGCTGGTCAACGTCTATATAATCATCGTCGTCGTCACCGGTGTTGCCGTCCTGCCCGTCGCCGGGGTATGTGGCATCGGAGGTGTTGTCACCGGTGTAGTCGGGGATGGTGTTGTCACCGGCAGTGCCGGCATCGTCAATGTAGCCAGTGCCGGTTTCCGGTTCATAATCTTTCACCCGCTCGGGTACCGAAGGTGTGGTCCGCTCCATGGCCACCTGGGTTGGCGTGTTACCCGTCATGGCTCCCCGCACCACTTCCATAACTTTACCTTCTTCGAACAGCGACCGGGCCACTTCCCTGGCATTTTGCGGGTCCACGTACCAGTAACTGACACCATGCTCATCCAAAAACCAGCCCGGCATGGTCTGGGTGACCAGCTGGATGTTATCCAGCTTGCTGCCCGCCTGGGCCAGGGCAATCATTTGCTTCAAACCCAAATTGGTTTCCACGTTTTTCTGAATTTCCGGAATCAGTTTGGGTAATTTGGTGATGGACTGTGGTTTCATCACCTCATCGGCAATGGCGGCAAGCAGTTTTTGCTGGCGCTGGGTACGGGTGATATCCCCCAGCTCGTCGCTGCGATAGCGCACATACATCAAAGCATGCTCGCCGTCCAGTCTCTGCACGCCCTTTTTCAAATTGATATCATAGGCGCCGCCGTAGGCGTTTTCATGGTGGTACATATTTTTTTCAACATCAAGAGTTACGCCGCCCAGGGCATCAACAATACCCTTGAAGCCGTTGAAATTGGTGAGTACATAATAATCCACCGGCATCCCCACCAGATTCGATACCGTTTCCATAGCCAGCTCGGGGCCGCCGTACACGGCAGCCGCGTTAATTTTGTTGACCCCGTGTCCGGGCAAGTTAACCTTGGTATCCCGTGGTATGGAAAGCAGCGAAATCCGGTTGTCTTTATTGTTTATGTTGGCCAGAATCATGGTATCGGTCAGTTGACTTGAATCACCGTCCCGCTCATCCACAGCCATCATTAAAATATTCATGCTGGGCAGCTTGGCAATGGGGTCATCTTCAGCCCCACCGGTATCAGCCACATTACCCGTACCGGTGAGCAGCGGCCAAAGGTAAGTGTTGGCCGCCACAAAACCCCCGGCAAAGAGGCCAATCATCAATAATATGAATATGACAAAGCGCAGCTTGCTCTTTAACCTTCGCTTTCTTTTTATGGACATACTCACAGGACACCTCCCTATCAACACAACCAAAAAACCTCAAATCGGACAGCCTATAACGACATAATATATCTTATCGAAGGTTTGTTCAATTAAAAATAACGGTTTCGATGGCAAAAAAAATCAGTTTTTGTAACCCAAACGGTAAGTCCTGAGCACCAGTAGCGCAAATTTAGGCAGCACCAGCATGCGCCGCCAGCGTGACGGTTCACTGATCAGCCGCCCCAGCCACTCAATCTTTAATTTCTGCATCCACAAGGGCGCCCTGGCCACCCGGCCGGAAATGACGTCGAAACTGCCGCCCACCCCAATGGCCACCACATCGCCGATGCTTTCAATATGGCGATCAATCCACTTTTCCTGGGCCGGCGCCCCCAGGGCCACAAACAACAGCTGGGGTGCCCTTTGTTTAATGGTCTCCACAATGCCGGCCTCTTCGTGGGGCTTAAAATAACCGTGCTGCGTCCCCACCACCTGCAAACCGGGAAAGCGCTTGACCATATTTTCCGCCGCTTCTTCAGCCACCCCGGGGGCGGCCCCCAAAAGGAACACCCGCCAACCCTCGGCTGCCGCCCGCTTCACCAGCCGCAGCATCAAATCAATACCCGTCACCCTTTCAGGAAAGGGCGTACCGGCCACACGCCCGCCCCAGACGATACCTTCGCCGTCGGCGGTTACCAAATCCGCTCTGTCCACCAGTTCCATGAGGGTATGATCCTCCCGGACAGCCCGGTAAAGAAATTCGGGATTCAATGTAATGATCCGGCGGGGGCCTCCGCTGCGAACCAGTTCCGCAACCCGCTCCTCGGCCTGCTCCATGGTCAGGCAGTCCACCGGTGCCCCCAACAAGTTTATTCTCATACAAAAATCACCTGATATATATAGTTCTTTAGTATTAATGGTCATCCCTTTTTGTAATTATTTTACAGATAGCTAAAAATCCCGAACCGCGGCCAAAATTTCATATGCACACCCTGTTTTTGGGGCAACCCCTCACCTGTAATGACGGGGATGTGGAAACGACGACCACGAAGCATTATTGTTTACCAGGCAACTCCTCACCTATAATGACGCGGCAGCCGGTCCGGTGGTTCCATTAACTTTGCAATAGGCCCTCAATTAACCCACCGGCGGTGCGGCAAATTACGCCATAGCCGCCCGCCATCACGCCTTTGCGCCCGCCCGCAGGTATTTTTCGTATAACCTTTCCCCTATCAGCCATATAACGATGAGCACCAAACCACCAATGATACCCAGCCACAGCCCGTGAAAGCTTCTTAAAAGAGACACCACCAGGGGGGTATGGATGTGGGCATAGGTATTCACCAGGGAAATTTGCCCGATGGCCCCGCCCAGTAACAGGGGCATATAGCGGTTATCCCGGTAGCCCAGGTAAAACAGCAACAACAGCAGCGGGTGCCCGAACATAAACTCCTTGGTGCGGGGGCGCACCCCCAGCAAATTATCCAGCATGGTACGGAACTGCAGTTCCAGGGAAGATACCGCTGCGGATTCATTGCCGGTGCGGGAAACATATACCAAGAGCACCACCAGCAGCACCCCGGCGGCCACCGCAAATTTCACCAGTATGGGCTGATCCATAAACCTGCTCAACTGCTCTTGCCAGCCCGCGTCCCTTTCCCGGCTGCGGAAGAAAAATATACCGGCCAGCAGCGCCAAAGGTATTACATGGGCCAGCTTCACCCCGGTGAACTGGTCCAGCTTGAGCATAAAACCAATATCCGCCAGCAGGCCCACCATCAACAGTGCCCCCACCAGCGAATACAAAGAGGTGCGCAGCAACAGCACAATACTGTGTCCCAGCCGGGAAGGCTCGGGCCAGGTGGATGGCCGCCGCCCGGATTCCCATCGCACCTGCCGCCCGGGCCACTGCCGGGATGCGGGCTTTAACCCGGCAGGCCCCGGTTTTAAATTGACGGCCAGGGACAGGGTGGGGAACACCACCACCGCCCCAAAGGCCATCAACTTACGGGCCGGGCCGGTGAAGTCAACGGCTAAAAGCCCCGCCCAGCAAAGCAGGCCCGCCAGGCCGATATAGGGCACAAGGCCAGTTAGCCCCATCACCATCAGCAGCAGCATCCCCCCGGCAATAACCCCCAGCCCAATAACAAACAACAGCCCCCGGGAAACGGGCAGCGGCTCCAGGGTGGATGCCTCTTCGATATGCATCCCCTCAGCCAGCAGTCTGTCGCGGGTTTCATCCACCAGCTGCAAATTAAACTGCAGCATATCGGGTTCATCCGGTTTCATATAACTGTGCAACAGCAAAACCCTGATATTGCGCTCGGTGGCCGCCAGGCTGAAACGATCCACCATCTCGGTAATGCTGAAATTCCTTTTGGCATACTCCTCCAGGCTCAGGCTGTGCAGCCTGATCACTTGTTTATCCAGCAGCAGCCCCAAACTGGACATGCCTTTCTGGTTGAAAAACTCTATCTGTACCGCAGGCACACCCAAATCCTTGATATGGTAGGAAATTTGCCTGGTCAATTCCGGATCTCCGACCCCGGGCAGTTGGGGATCGTTGAAGGCAATGGCGGACAAATTAGGTGCACGGGCTATATCCTCAAATACATAATCCAGGCCCGCCGGGGTAACCTGGTTCCAGGTACGCAGCTGCACCATGGTTTGCAAACCGGCCTCCCGTATTTGTTGCCAGGCCTCCTCGGAGTAACCTACCCCCATTTGCTCAAGGAAGCCCCAGTGATATGACGCTCCAAAAACATAAAGCCCGGGCTTTTGCCAGTGGTCGGGGGCGTTTACCTGCACCCCTTTGGCCTCCAGCTGGCCCCTGACCCTTTGGTATGTCCTTTCACTGGTAAAGATAAAATAGCGCTGTCCGGGGTCGATTTCCTCCCGGTAATTTTCGCCCCACAACTGCGTTAGGCCGGGCCCGGCCCCCACCAGCAGTTCCTGCCCGGTGCGCATGATAAACTCAGCGTTTTGCGCCGCCTCCTGCACCGTGGGTTCCTTTACCAGCACGGTGGTAACACCCTGGTCACGGAACTGGTCCAGCGCCTCGGCGGTGCCAATGCCCTTCATCCGGGCCAGGGCGGCAACTTCATCATATACCACGGCCAGCTCTACGCCGCGGTGGTCCCTCTCCAGGGCCAATCTTTGCCAGGCCGCGTAACCGGCGGCCACCATGGATACAAAAATTACTCCGATTAATAGCAATTTCCAGCTTTTTTCGTTCACAGGTATGCCTCCAACAATTAATTAGACCGGTTGCAGCGCCCGCTCGTATCAGCGCCCATACCCCGCGCTCCCGCCGGTAACGGCAAGGCCTCCGGGGCACGTACCATATGCCCGGGCCATAAACTTCCGCCGTCAATGGCACGGCCCTCCGGGTCATCGCCCGCCGGTACCGCGGTACCGTACATATCACACAGGCCGGAATCCGGCCTGGTTTGCACCAATTAATCCAGCGCCAGGCGCCATTCCCTGATCAGCATATACCCGGCCCCCCGGGTCAGGGGCTTTTGCTCGTCCATAAAGGCCGCCCAGAGTTCCTTGTGCCTTTCAAACAGCCCCTGCCGCGCCAGATAGGCAAAGGCTTCCTTTTTGCCCATGTCCAGCCCCAGGTAGCGCACCAGCATGTAACACGCGTCATATATGTTAAATACGTTGGCCTCGGGCACCAGCCGGGGGTGCCCGGGCACCGGAGCACCGGTTTGCCGCACGGTCCGGGACAGTACATTGATGAACACCTGGTCGGTCATAGCCTCGTCCAGGCGGTAATCATTTTTGTACCCGCCCGCGGCCAGGCCAAGCCCGCGCACAAATTTCAACCCCTGGTAACACCAGTGTTCAGCCAGCGCATTGGGTATCTCAAAGGGTTGCAGTTTTACGCCCTGGCGGTTCAATATATTTTGCAGCCGGCCCATCAACAAAGGATTACCGGCCAGCGACCGGAAAGAGAGGCCCGTTTCTTTGGCCAGCGCCGCCGCGGCCCCGGCCGCCTGCCCCGCCGCCATGCCCACCGGAATGGTTCTGGCGCTGCCGTGGGCCAGCGAATCAAAGCCGGCCGCCCGCCCCACCACCAGCAGCCCGTCCACATACAGGGGCACCAGGCACCGGAAAGGTACCGCATACTTCTGGGGGCTGCCGATAACAGCGCCGGGTATGTCCGGCCCCGCGGGCTGCATATCCACCGGGTAGGAGCCAAAGGCAATCCGGTCGGCAAAATCCCGGTTTTCCAGCACGTCATCCACCGTCAATATATATTCGCACTGCATATGCCTGGATTCCCGCACATACAGTTCGGGGGCCACCCCGGCCAGTTGCGCCCCGGCCAGCCCGGGAACATGGCCGTTTAAGAATTCCACCACCCGGGGCAGCTCTTTAACGGCTATTTCCCGCCCCTGGCGCCGGGAACCGGGGTCCAAAGGGTCCACCCCGTAAATCAGCAACGCGTTCACCAGTAAACTGCCGTCCCTTTGCCTGCCGATATTCAACCCCCGGAGCAGCAACCGGTCTGTAGTAGGCTGGTATTGGGCGGTGAATTCACTGAAACCCCAGGCGCTGTACCGGGTGGCCCCGGTGAAACGGCTATCGTCCTTGAACCTCAGGTGGTAATGTATCTTCAGCCAGTCCCAAAAACTCACGTTGTCCAACTTAAAAACCAGTGTCGCCGCCATTTGCCGGGATTGCCGGCCAATATCCTCCTGGCCCACGGTGTAGGGCACCCCGGCCTGGGCGGCCATGTCCCCGTCCTGGGTGGCGTCAATCAGGCTTGCGGCCCGGATTTCCCTGGCCCGGCCGTCCATCACCACGCTTATGCCCCTGACAGTAGCGGCGTTGACGCCTTCGCCGGTGTCACCGCCATCCTTCACCACCGGTGACATTTGTTCCACCCCCGGCAGATAGTCCAGGTTCGGTTCGGCGTTCATCATGGCGTTAAACACCCCGGCGGCGGTGGTCACGTCAAATGAATCTCCTTCTATTTTCTCATAAAATTCCCCGAAAATACCTTCATTTAATATACCCCCGTCCGGGGCATAATTCATGTCGATGCTGTTGAGCCAACCCCTGGTCATCAACCCGCCCGGTTCGGGCCGGGTGTCCACCAGCAGCACCGATAAACCGTTCCTGGCCCCGGATACGGCAGCGGCTATGCCCTCGGGGTCACTGCCCGCCACAATCAAGTCATAATACTCCGCCGGGTTGGCCACGGGCTGCGGCTTTGTGTCCCCAGCGGGCTGTCCCGTGCAGGCTGCAAGGGTGAGTAATAACACCGCTGTGACCAGGCAGGCAAGTATCGTCAAATGGCTTGTGACCGTGCTATTCCGGTTTTTGCAGTTTATACGGGTTTTCCGGATCAGGTTGGCCATGGTGACGCCGGGTTTACAGGCAGGCCTCATGTTGCCCCCCGGAAGCGCAAATATAACATAATTACACTCCTGTTTGTTTTCATTATAGAATAGACACCCATGCCGCCAACGCGGCACCAGCAGAGGATAAAAATTACCTGACGCTATTTTCGTATAGTATTCGACAAAGCATCTATTCTACAAACACCGGGAATTTCCTGCCAATGTAAAAAAGCAGGTGTTACCTGCTTTGGGTGACGTATTTGATGCGATATGGATTTATTGAATTTTACAGCAAATGTATGAAAAATCATTAAATTTAATATCGTATTCGTCTTCAATAACCTTTTTACTAGCTTTATGTACTACTTCTCTATACTGCTGATACGTATAGACATGCCCCATCCATTTATTTTGAGAAAAAGCCTTTACCCACTGGTCAACTGGAAATAAATCATGCAAAGTTAAATACCCTTTATCATGACCTTCACTTTTTATAGCCCATTGATCTCCTTCTTTAAATTTAGCTATTTTAGGCATATCCAACCAAATATCCTTGTATGTAATTCTTGCTTCTGTTTTTTTAGCTTCATCAGCAATCTTTTCCCTTATACTCTTCATTTCTTTAGGGTTTTCGTATAATCTCATAAGTTTCCATAAGTTATTTACCGTTTCTTTTGTTACGGTACGTCCTGATATTGCTAAAGCTCTTTTAGGTAGATTTCTATTGAGCAAATTATGGGCTAGAATAGAACAAGATTGCGGTATATCACTTTGTTTTGCTAAGTTATATATATCGTCATCAGTTAAGTACAGATAATCGGCAGCGCTATTAAATTGTTTTCCATATACAGTCAACTTATGTTCAAAAATTTCCTCAAATATTGAGCTAAATAAACCTTCTGCAGCACGAACCTTCTGATGATGATAAACTGTACTCTGCAGCATCATTTTATCAAAAACTATTTGTTCTAAAGTCGAAACCCCACTTACATCAATTGTAAGGCGCTTTTCTTCACGGCTTCTGATTTCATTATATACAGTTATCACATCCAATGTATAAAAAAGCCTGTCCAAATCAAGAATCATTTGCACACCGGTAAAGTGGGAATCTCTTTGAATATAATCAAGTTTATCCGCATCAAATGCACCATTAATTATATCTACTAAAAAACCTTTTTGGGAATCACTAATATAACCTATAATCAGTTCTCCAATAAAATCCAAATCCATTTTTCTACCCCACACTTGGGTAGCTATGTTTTTGTTATAGAATTCTTTAAAAGCTTCGCTGGTTACAATTAGATAACTTAATATCTCGTGAGCATTTGGATTTGTTGCAGCCAACTTGGGATCAGATTTTTTTTCTTCCTTTAGATCATCACAGTGCTGAAACAACATTTCAGACATATGTGAAAAAGGACCATGGCCACAATCGTGAAGTATCCCTGCCATCCGTATGCAATAAAGTTCTTCGGAAAAATTTTTGACTAACCCCTTTTCAGCCAGCGAACGGATAAATTTATCACCTATAATTGCTACTCCCAATGAATGCTCAAATCTGTTATGGTTACCGGACGGCCAGATAAGGGAAACAACGTCAACCTGGCTTATTCGCCGCAATCGCTGGAGAATAGGAGAATCAAGAACTGCAATTTCGTGTGCATAAAACAAATTTGTTCCTAAAATAGTATCATGTATGACCTTATTACCTCGTACATTTACTTTATAATTTCTCAGTTTTTCTTCAACAAAGGCATTTACTTTATCCCTTAAAGAACCCACACTTCTCTCACCTCTCAAATGCTAAAAATACTCAAGCAACTCTTTACTCATTTCTTGTACAATTTGCCTGCTTTTATCATGTAGCTTATTATATTCCTCCCTCATATAACCCTGCTTAATTGTATAAGTACCATACGATGGATTGCTAGTATCTAATAAGTGAGATGTTTCCAACCTAGAAAGAACTTGGTCAAGTAAATCAGAAAAAGGGGACAATCCCATAACATCAAAATCAAATTCCCACAAATAATCAGCAAATTTGGGATTTTGTTTTAAATAATAAAGAGCCCTATGTATTTTTGCCAGATTTTTTTCTAGGGTATCATCTTCCAATTGAGATAAGATAGCCATTATTAGCTCATCAGGACGTATATCAGTTTTTGTTTCCGCACTGGTTGTTGCAACCACTTTATTACCTCCTTTTTGCTTTATTTATTGTATATATATGTTACGCTCCTGTAGCATTTTGTTATTTTATCTTATTGCTTATAATAACCCTTATTTTAGTATATTCAAAAAAAACCACTCTTTCCCTTCAATTTCATAAAAATTTTTATGGAATCAGGTTATATTAAAGAGCTTCACAGCAATACTCGCCAAAAGCTTTTATTCGGGCGTTTGCAATTGCCCGTTTTTTCATATATACCAATTATAAGATTACTTTAATAAACTTTAAGCCTGACCCCTTCCTGTTCGAGGCGGAGGTTGTTTTTGAGCATGTGTTGAATCACCGGGTGGAAAACCCGGTACTTCTCATCCTGCAGCAGGCGGTGGAGTTTTTTGGCGTATTCCTTGTTGAAGGGAAGGCAGAATTTTTTATACTTTTCCAGTGTGTCTATGTCCATGGCCAGGGGTTGCAATTCGGGCAGGCAATTGTCCCGCAGGTGGGTGAATATGGTGAAGCCGCCGTAATCTATGTCTCCCCAGTGGTAAAATGACACTGCCCGCCCGTTCTGTACGAAGAAATCCCTGATCTTCAGTAAAAAGTTGCGGCGGTGGGCATTGTGGTAGCCGCCCAGGTAGACCGCCAGGCAGTTTTTCCGGCCCTCCTTGATAAAGCTGTAAAAGGCAGTTAAATTTTCAATGGTAATTACATAATCCACCGGGGCCGCCACTATTTGCATGGGGCCCACCATTTCCGTGGCGATACCAAGGTCCGGGTAGAAGTATGACACATTGATCAATTTGCCCGCCACGGTAAACTTTAAATCGCCGCTGATAAAAATATGCTGGGGGTTGTCCACAATCCCCAATTCGGCCAGTATTTCATCCGGCCCTTCCAGCCCGGCCCGGCGCAGGCCGGCGTTGAAATCCACCGCCGCCCGGGCCACCGCGCTTTTCACCTGGTCAAAGGCCTTGGTGGAACCCAGCACCCTCTGGCTGAACACTCGCCGGGGAGTTTCCTCCTCCAGCAAGGATGCTTCCCTGACCGCCTTGAACAGCATAGCGGCCCGCCGGGTATCGCCAATATCCAAATAACGGGCCACACTCTCCCCGCTGTCCGCCCGCTCCGCCACCCAGCCCAGAAATTCGGCCGCCCAGGGAGCGGCTCCCCGGGCGTATCGACGGGCCAGCCCGGCCACTTCACTCTCCCGGGCCTCCCGGGGCCGGCGGCCCAGAAAATCGTAAGCTTCCTGCAACCGGTGGTGATTCAAGGCCAGCTTGTTGATCAAATTGCCCTCCTCGAACCGCTCCCAGACAATTTCCACCAACCCCCGCTCCTCCAAAAGCAAAGCCCCTTCATTGATGCTTTCCTTGTGGCGGGCGGTGGAATCGTCAAAATAACGGGGCAAATTGCGCCGGTTGAAGCGCAGCCAAACCCGCCGGTTGTTCCGGGGTGCACCCTTATAAAGGGCGCTGTTTTCGAATTTATCCAACAGCAGGTGCAGCAGCTTTGCTGCGTCTTGCATAGCTTTACAGCCCCTTTGACCAAATTATTCTCCGGCCCCGGCCAGGGCCGCTTCTTTCAACTGGTGATAATCCTCAATCCAACTGTAATGCCCGTCCCGCAGCACCAGCAAAGTGGTGGGCAGGTGAGGCGCAATATACTCGCACTTATCGGTGGGAGCGGCAATGATGGCCTGCATCCCCAGGTCCCTGATAAACACCAGGCTGTTTTCCACCCGGTCACTATCCATGCGGTTGAAGGCCTCGTCGAACATCATCAGGCGAATGCTGTCGCGGTTGGTCTTAGCCCGGTACAACTGCACAAAGGCGGCGACGATGGCCACATAAAAGGGCGTCTGGGTCTCCCCGCCGGATTTTTCCCGGCAAACCTTGGAGTAGGTGGAAGTTTCACCATTGTCGTGATAAATTTTAATGTCATAATCCAGAAAAGTGCGGTAGTCGGTATACTCGGCGATACTCTCGGGCAGGTATTTGGGCGGCAGGTTGATAATTTTGTCGAACAAGTCATCCATGGCCTCCCGGTGCCGGTCCCGGAACATGGAATCGAACAGCGACCTGCCCCCCTCAACCATGTCGGTGTCCATGATCATATCATGGAACTTGCGGTGCTGTTCCGAAGGTTTGACCAGGAACCGGTAGCGATCCGAGCCAAAGTTGATCCCCTTTAAAGCCTCGTTGAGAAAGCCAAACTCTATGTGGGCGTTTTCAATGTTCTCCCTCAGCTTGAAGATGAAATGCTCCTTAAACTCCACCTCGGCCTCCTGCTGGGCCTGGTTAATCTTTTCTTCATACTGGGGCAGTTCACTGTGGGCCAGCTTGCGGTGCTCGGCCACAAACTCGCTTATATCACCGGCGTCCACCCGCCCCCCGAACTGGTGGCGGTTGGCATATTCGCTGAGCATGCGCACCAAATCCTGCTTCTTGTTGTAAATGAGACTGTCCATGGACTTGCGATTGTGCAGGAAATTAGCGGCGATTTCCCCCGGTTCTTTTTTCCGGCGTTCCCGCCCGTACCTTTTATCCCCCTTCTCCACTACGCCCGGATTGGCGGTGCACAGGGCACGGAAGGCCTCCCGGGCTTCAACCGCCGCCGCCTCCAGGGACGTACGGGTTTCGGCCAGCGATTCGATTTCGCCCTCCAGGCGGCCCCGGGCCGACATCTGTTCCCCAATCAGCTTTTCCAGGGCATTGATTTGCTCTTTAAGCTGCTCCATTTTCTTTTTAATTTCAGCGATACCCGAGGTATCAATGGCGGTCAATTCATCCTGCTTGCCCTTGATGGCGGACAGAACCTCCGCCCTCTGCCGGAACACATCCAGGTGCTCGCTGATCACAAAATAATTATCCCCCCGCCCGGTGCACAGGGGCAGCAATTGATTTAACCCCTCCACCCGGTCCGCCAATTCCTTGATCCCGGCCAGCACCTCCTGCAGCCGGGCTTCCTTGCGGGCGATTTGCCGGGCAAAGGCCCGTTGACCGATAAAGGGGGTTTCGTATACCTTGAAGTTAATCTGGCGGGCCGCATTGTTCTGGTAAGTCATGCAGGTGGGGGTGATGGAACGGCGATACTGCTTTAATTCCTGCTCGTTCTCGCACTTCATCACATTTCCCATCAGCTGGCGCACATAGCCCAGGGCGTAGCGGTTGTCCGATTGCACCTCCTCGGCCAGTGAACCCTTTTCCTGCCGGTCCAGGAATTTCAGCACCCGCCCGGTGTTCACCAGGCCCACCCCGGAAATATTGTGTTCCCTCTTGTATCGCTCGTATAACCCCAGGGCAAAATTGAAATGCCGGGGTTCCACAATCAAATCAAAGCGCTGGGTGTTCAGCCAGCCCTCCACCGCGTCCTGCCACTTTTCGTCGGGCACCTCCAGCAGCTCGCAAAGGATGGCGGGTACCACTTCCTGCCCCCGGCGGCGAAAACCGGCGGTAATTACATCCCGCAGTTTGGTAACCCGGGGATCATAAACAAATTTTTTATTGCGCAGGCTTTCCAAGTCCCGCCGCAGCTCCTGTTCCTCATCCCGCAGCTTTTTCAACCCGGCGTTGCATTCCCAAAGGGTTTCCTTGACCCGGGAGGCAATTTCATCCAGCCAGGCCCGGCCTTCGTCCAGCCTTTTCCTGGCAGCCGCCGCGTCCTCCCCGGGCACCTGTCCCCGGGCAATGGCCTCCAGCAATTCCGCCAGCCCGGCCAGGCCGCTTGGTGCCGGTGCCCCCGGTTCTTCCTCCCCGGCAACCCCTGCGGCCCCGGCGGCAGACAACAATTTTTTCAAAGCCCCGGCTTCCCGGCCGGCGGCATCGATAACCCGGTCTTTGACTTTCCCCAGTTCGGCCAGTTTTTCCCGCAGTTCCCTGATCTCCCGGTTGAGCCGCTCCACCAGCTGAAAAGTTTCATTTTGAGCCAGGGTATCACGGTGAGCCTCGTAATCACCCGCCAGTTCACCCTTGCGCCGGCGGTTGCGCTCCAGTTCATCCTCCAGAGCCTTCAGCTCACCCCGCTTTTGCTCCACCAGCCAGGCGTTGCGGGCCAGCTTTTCGGCGGCCTGGTCCATGGTGCCGCGCCTGATCAGGTACTCCTGGACCAGCACGGTTTCCTGGTCCCGGGCAATCTCGTCAAACTTGGCCGTGATTTTCTCCAGCTCGGCCACCTTCTCCCGGGTCCTGGCCGCCAGGTCGCTGTACTCCTTGTAACGCTGCAGGTTTTCCCGCATCACCTCGATGTTGATGTGGCGCTCCTCCAGCACATAGGAATAAACAAACTGCCTGATGTCGGTGATGGGTTTGAAAGAGATGGCCTTCACCAGCAGCGAAAAAAACCGCTCCCCCAGAGAACCCAGCTTGACCAGCAAATCCTTGCGGTAATGCTCGGCGGTGCCGTATACCATCCCCTTCTTCCCCCGCAGCGCCACCTTTAGTTCCTTGATGTTGCGGGGCCGACCGCCCACCAGAAACAGGTCGTCCTCGATGCGGCAATCCTCTATTTTATAGTACTTGCTATCCCAGGTTGTGTTATCGGCATAGGAATCCACCGCCACCCCCAGGATAAAGTGCTTCTTTTTCACGTCATCGTAAAACTCCAGGGCCACATGGGAAGTGATATCCCCGGAACGCAAATAAACCCGCCCCTCGCTGGAATCGCTGCCCGTTTTGCAGCGCAGGTAGCCCAGAAGGTTGCGCCTGGTTTCATCAAAGGCGGATACATTGAATTTAATTTTGCGCAAATCGGCAACCAGTACCAGCTGCAGCGCATCGAGGATGGTGGATTTGCCGCTGCCGTTGTCACCGGTGATCAGGGTGCTGCCATTGATATCGATGGTCTGGTTCACAAAATAGTGCCAGTTAATTAACTTAACCCGGGTCAACAGTTTCATTCATCTTCACCTTCCTCGGGCTGTTTTTCCTCCCCCGCCTCCCGGTACGTGTCCAGCTTGTCATGCACCTGGCGGATATCCTCCACCCGAACGGCAAACAGTATAGTGGGCAAAATCTCCAACCGGCAATCGGGGTCGGTGGCATCGGTATCCAGGGGCCGCACGATATTGAACCTTTTCAAGAGGGCCACCGTTTCCCGGAGGCTTTTCTTATCGATGGGTCTTTTACGAATCCGCAGGGCGGCATATTTCTCCTGAATCTCCCGCACCCTCAGCATAACATTCTCCGCCAGACTGATCTCCCGGCGCTTTTCCTCGTAACACAGCCGGATGATCAATAAAATGATGCTTTCCTCCAGCTTCAGGCGCAGCCGGTTAAAGGCAAACTCATTAACCACCTGGTACACACCGTAGGACTTGTCCAAAGCCAGGGTCCAGCCCGCCAGTTTTAGATAGCTGTGGAACAGCGGCTCGTTGCGCTCGATAAAATAATAATCCCGCCGGTCCTCGTCATTCTTCCTGGTCACAAAGGTGGTGGCCAGGAGTTTGTTCACGATCCGGGTAAAGTCTTCCTGCTCTTTAGGGGATAATTGCTCCCACCTGCTGATTACACTTACCCCTTCCGCCGGCTCCATAAAACCACCCCTTTTATTTACGGCTGATCCGGATATTCTTAAAGTTAAACCCATCCCCGGTGGTAACCCTTTCCGGAGTTGAAAAATCCACCTTGTATTTGGCCAGCCGGGAAGGGGCGTAAGCAGCCACATAAATCAGCTTTAAAAAGTCTTCGGCCTCCCGGACACCCAGCTCTGCGGCCGTAATATCCGCCCGGTCGCCCAGCTTATCCAGTACATAATCATTGATCCTTTCCCGGGTCAACCGCCGGGCCAGCATTTCCTTGTAATGTGCAAGCCGCCGGGCCTTTTGCTCCGCCCCCGGTCCTTCCACCGCGTCCATGGCCACCGGCTGGTGATTTTTGCTGTTCTCCCGGGCGGTAAAAAGGGAACCGTTGTCCAGGTAACCCTGGGTAAAAATACTATACAGCGGCTCCAGGTGCCCGGGCAGCGGGTCGCCCGCCCGCTTTTCCGCCCGCAGCCGGGCCAAATACGCAAGGATATCCATCATCATGCCCTCGGCGTTTTTACTGCTGTTCAACATATATTTCAACTGCAGGAAAGAGGCATTGGCGTACTGGACGTTACGCCGGTCGATTTCCTCCAGCAGGTTGTCCATGGTCAAATATGACTGCCTGATATAATCCATTTTCCGGTACAGCTCCCTGAGGGCCGCATCCCGGTCGGGATACCGTTCCCGGCGCACATCCAAATCCGCCGCTTTTTTCACCCAGGCATCGTCACCCATCCAGCCGTTAATCTTCTTAATTATGCGAGGCCGGTAGCGGGAAACGTTATCCGAAGTCTTCAGCCGGTGGTAGCTGCGGTCGATGATTTCCCTTTTGTAATCCTCAAAGTGCATGCGCAGTATTTCCGCCGGGCTTTTATGACTCAGCACCCGCTCAATATAACGCTTGATGTTGTGGTTTAAGGATTTCAGCCCGTTAATCAATTGCTCGGTTTGCTCATAAGCCTTTTCCAGAGCCAGGTTCCCCTGGCGGTCGGCCTCGGCGGAGTGCAGCAGGGTATAGGTGGCAAACACAAAACCCTGGTACTCGGCCTGGCGGTTCTCCCGTATTTTCTCCAGCGTCTCCAAAATTCGGATGGCGTAATCATTCAAGGTAACGTACTGCTTGTAATCGCTGTATGTTTCCACCGCCAGCCAGCCGGTGGTTTCCAACTTGCGCAGCACAAACCCGGCCCGCCCCCGGGCACCGGCGGGGTTGTCCATGGACTCTTCCCAGATTTCCTCCTCCAAGGCCTGGCCGAAAGTGTCATTTTCCTCTTTTTCCTCTATATAATCAACAATCAGGTCCACCAGCACTTCCCGCTCGATACCAAAGGTGGTCATCAGGTATTGTTCATAAATTTTAAACAAGATGGCCGCATAGTCCTCCTTCAGGGGACTGGCCAGGACGCTGAACAGTTTTTCCGGAATAACATCAAATAGACGCATAATAGTTCTCCTGCCGGATATTGGTTGGTGTCGAAAAATACCTTATAGTTTCCCTTTTTGCATTATACCAGGAACACACGTTTGTTACAACAGGTCAGGCCATAAAAACGCCCGCCCTGTTTGCAAAAAACGCAATAAAATGCGCTTGGAATTATAAGTTACCTGAACAAACTTTAAGCCTGACCCCTCAGGTAGCGGAGGTGGGCGATGGCTTCTCCGGTGGCAAACCATTTTTGGGCTGTGGGGAACTCCTCCCAGGTCCGGCAATCGATATCCCATTTCATTTGCGAAGCTATTTGGTAAGCGCTGGCGCTGCCTTTACGCAGTATGGCCAGGATCTCCTCGGCCCTTTCCCGGTGGTGGCGTTTTAGCTCGTCGATTCTTTTGCGCACGTCGTAAATCAGACTCCGGTGCCCCGGCAGCACCAGTTCAATATCCATCTGGTAAACCTTATCCAGGTTGGCCAGGTAATCCTCCAGGGGATTCTCCTCCCCGGGCACAAACAGGGAAATGTTCGGTGTTATATCGGCAAGGATATGGTCCCCGGACACCAGCACTTTTTTGTCCGGTTCGTACAGGCACATGTGCCCCCTGGTGTGACCGGGGGTGGACACGCATACAAAACGATAATCCCCGGCAACAATCTCATCCCCGTCCTGAACAATGTCAAATTTTATATCACCCCGGGGGGCGTATTTATAACCCGGGTGTTTATCCAGTATGGTCTTCAATTCCTCCTCGGGAAAGCCATGCGCCCGGGCTCCGGCCAAAATTTTGTCCCAGGATTCTTTGCCCAGGATAACATCGGCATCGGGCCTGCTGCAGTACACTTTGGAGGTATCCGTGGCCATAGCCCCCACCAACCCCGAGTGATCGGAGTGCATGTGGGTAATAAAAAAGTCCGTGTTTTCCAGCCGCACATCCAGTTCCTGCAAGGATAAATGGATTACTTCCGAGCATTCCTTCCGGTTCATACCGGTATCGATAATTAAATTTCTTTCCGGTCCTTTGATAACGTAGGAATTGAGCGATTTAAGAGGGTTATTGGGCAGGGGGATCTCGATCAGATAAAGATTGGGCAGTATTTCTTTATACAAAGGGTTTCACTCCTTACACTATTGATACCAACCCTCCGGTATGAAGTCTGCAGCGGTTTACGGGTAGTCCTTTGCCGGTTACAAAACGCTGTATCCTTTGTGGTGGAGATGGTGGGTTGGTTTAATAAGGCAATTATATCATTGCAATCTTTAATTACTGTAACAAACTTTAAGCCTGACCCCCTAATATGGTACAATATAAAAAATTATTGATTTGATTTCGGGAGTGAAAATAACATGTTCTCCTTAAATTTAACCGAAAAAAAAGCTTTAAATGAGTTTTCCTCGCTAATAAAAGACGTTTTGAAAGATAATTTATTTGATATAAAACTTTTTGGCTCCAAATCAACCGGTAAGTTTCATGACGAATCAGATATTGATGTACTTATAGTCGTTAAACAAAGGAACGAAGAAACTATGAACTCAATTAGTGATATATTGTTGGACATAGAGTTAAAATACGCATCTAATATCTCCCCAATTGTACTGACAACCACAGAGTTTATCAAGAATCAGCAACACCAAACCCTGTTTTATCATGAAGTATCCCGGAACGGGATGACGCTATGATTGAAAATAGCTTGGGGCTAGCAGCCTGTCTGAGTATTAACATAATCAAGGAAAATTAGATACTATTAGCAGGGCAATTGGTACAAGTTGTCGAAATATACAATATTATGATCAAAGGATATAAGCCATACAACCCAAATCAAATATATTTATTTCCGCCCGCGCCACAGGATTGGTTACCCAAGGAACATCTTGTTTATTTTATCAGTGATCTTGTTGACCACTTGGATCTAACGGTTATCCACAAGGTATACGAGAAAGGGATAAAAGGTCAACCACCGTATCATCCTGTTTTAATGACTAAGATTCTGTTTTATGCCTATTGCCG